>QHMY01000258.1 GCA_003218305.1 Verrucomicrobiota bacterium | reverse complement strand
CAAACCGTAGAGCGCCAGGAGATAGCAGGTGAGAAGGGAGAAGGAGATTCCACGCCGAAAAAACAAACCGACCTCCATGATCTTTCGTGTCGCGATGCCATAGGCCACGACCAAGCTGAAAAAGATTACCCGAAAGGGGGCGAACCATAGCAACTGGGTCGGTTCGATGAAGAGGCCTAGTGCGAAAGAAAAAAGCAGCGCGAAGGTCAATGCCGTCAGTCCGCCAATCAGTATGAAGGAGAGTTCGGCATGTTCCCCGCCCGATGTGCTCCGCAGATCCCGCCAGGTAGAGATGACGAGCGCGATGATGGCAGCCACAAAAAAGGCTGCGTAGAGGAAACTCCCATACCCGTAAACCGGGATGGGTGGGGTGGCCCCGGCCGGGCTCGGAATTGTGACTCCTTCCAAAAAGAAACGGGTCTGGCAGACGACAACGATCCCGATTGTCCCGCTCAGCCATAGGCGGGAACCTCGGAGAATCGCGCCCCAACTCTGACCCCCATGCAAAAGGGAGAGGCGCAAGAGATTAAACATTGCCAGAATGACCGCGCCAGCGACGGAAGCTTGGCGGATGGAGAACTCCGCGACCGCCGCGCTGGTCGCCGTGGCAGCGAAATGAAGCGAGGCAAGCCACGCGACGATGACTAAGGACAGCAGCAAGAAAGCCTGGTTGAGCCGTCGTTTCGGGTTGGCCTGGAAGACAGCCAGCCCGAGGATCAGCTGAAGCGCTATCGCTCCAATGGTTGGAACCGTGGCGCCACTCATTTACGCAGCCAGCCGGCTTAGTACCATCGTGCTCGCACTGCCTCCCAATCCCCGAACATTGACCAGAGCGGAATTCAATTTCGCCTTGCGGGCCCGGTTCGGGACGCAATCAAGATCACACGCGGGATCCGCGACCTCATAATTCGCCGTCGGAGGCAGCAGTTGATCACGAACGCTCAGGGCGCAGGCAATGACTTGGAAAGGCCCACCAGCGGCGAGGGCGTTCCCGGTCACACCCTTGATGGAACTCACCGGCAACAAATAGGCCCGCCGACCGAAAACGCGCTTTATGATTTCCACCTCGATCGCGTCGAGCAGAGGATGCCCCGGACCATAGGCCGAGACATAGTCGATTTCGTCGGGACCGAATCCCGCGTTCGCCAGCGCCAAACCCATGGAAAACTCCAAACCAGAGGCCGGCTTTTCCACGTCTAGGTCTCGCTGGGTTCCGTACCCGTTGATTTCGAGGTAGCACCTGGCCCCCCTCGCTTCGGCATACTCGAGATTTTCTAGGATAAGAATGCCGGCACCTTCCGAAATGACCCCGGAATCCCGGGAGAGATCAAACGGTCGGCTCGCCGTTTCCGGCTCGGAATTTCTTCGCGAACTGAGACCGGAGGCGATGAAACTGGCCATGGCCAAAGGGGTAATCGGGGCGTCTGCGCCCCCCGCAATCGCGAAATCCGCTTCCCCGGATCGGATCATCGCCGCCGCAATCGCAATCGCGTCCAACCCGGACGGGCAGGCGGAGGAAACCGTCGTGGCGTGGGCGCAGGCACCGATCCGGTCGGCGATAATGTTGGCGGCCGCCTGGGGTTTCGAGGCACCGAGTGCCGTTGGGCTGACGCGATCGGGCCCAGGGCCGTTGACTTCATGGAATACCTTTTCGATCACATCAAGGGCGCTAGTGCTTACGCCGATTACGACCGGAGTGGGGCTGGGCAGCTGGAGGTTGTTTAGGTCCAGACCCGCATCCTCTAGGGCCATCATGGCGGCGGCGTAGGCGAATTGGGTATGCCGCGCCATTCGCTTTGGTTTCAGCTCCGCGTCGATGAAGTCCAATGGATCGAAGTCTTTTACTTCGCCGGCAATCCGGCTCTTAAATTCGGTGGCATCGAAAAGCGTAATCGGCCCGATGCCGCTCCGTCCGGCCAGGATCGACCCCCAAAAAGCGTCGAGACCAATGCCATTGGGCGCCAGGACGCCCATGCCGGTAACAACAACTCGATTTCGCTTGTTCATGGATAAGGGGAAGAAAGCAGGTTAGATACGCCAAGTGACCAAAATCGCATTCTAGGCTTTACATTAATTGGAGTCATTATGTTTTTTCGCCCCTTCGCAACAAGTGTTATTCACCAAATTTCCGACTTATTCACAAGATCGATCTTGTGCCCCGTGAAAAAAGTTTCATCATTGGGCTGCCCGCGCAATACCAGCCGATGCGTCCTTCTCATTATTTCAATTGCCCCAGCGGCACGGCCTTAGCTCTACCTCCCCAATCATAATGTCGATCGCCACTGAGCTCCCTCAAGTTCTCGTCATCGATGACGAAATGGGCCCGCGGGAAAGCCTGCGGATGCTTTTGAAGCCCAGCTATCAGGTCCACACCGCGGAGAGCGTCGAGGCCGGTTTACGTATTTTACGGGACAAAAAACCGGACGCCATCATCAGCGACATCCGCATGCCCGGCACAAGTGGCATCGACGGCTTGCGCAAGATTCGAGAGATCGATCCGCACGTCGCAGTGATCATGCTGACCGGGTTTGGGGCGCTCGAAACGGCCAAAGAAGCCTTGCGGCTGGGCGCGAACGATTACATCAGCAAACCGTTTGATGCGCGCGAAATGCGGGAAGTGATCGGGCGCAACGTCGAGCGAACGCGGATCCAGCGAACCGGCGTCAACGCCGCGGCGGAAATCAAGGAATTGAACAATCGCCTTCTGAAGGAACTGGCGCAAAAAGAGCGGTTGGCCTCGTTAGGCCAGGCCTCTGCCGAATTTGTGCACGACCTCGGAAATCCGCTCACGATCGTCTGGGGTTATGTCCAGCTTTTGGCGAAAAGGCTCGAGCAATCGGACAAGGAGAATGGAACGACAAACGCAACGTCGGCTAAGGAGCTCAATATCATCGAGCAAAACGTGCGGCTTTGCCGGGAATTGCTTACGATGTGGCAGAGTTACGGGAGCGTGGAAGCTTCGCCCCACAAGCCGATTTCGGTCGCTCAGATCGTCCGTGAGGTCGTTAAGGGCAATGGTCCGATGGCGCAGCAGAGCGGGATCGAATTGCAGTGCGATATATGTGACGACCCCTGCACACTCCTGGGCGATTCCGTCCAGGTGACGCGCGCGATCCAAAACGTAATTATCAACGCGTTGCAAGCTTCCGCGGAAAAGAAAGGCCCCGTCAACGTGAGCTGCACGCGCAAGGATTTTTACGTGGATGTCCGCGTCGAGGATACGGGGTACGGAATCATGCCGGCTCAATTGTCGAAGATTTTCGATCCCTATTTTACTACGAAACAGGGCAAGAGCGGGACAGGCCTGGGCCTCTACATCACTAAGAAGGTGATCGAGGATCACAACGGCTCGATCAAAGTGGACAGCAAGCCGGACGTTGGGACGACCTTTACGGTCCGCCTGCCGCTCCTGAACAATTAGGCTCTCCGCCTCTCCTGCTCGGAGGGACGTGTTTCCCTGGGTCCCCACCGCTACTTTCGCTTGTCACTTCCAGTGGCTTCCGTTCTCTTGCTGGAGTGTCGGAAAGTTATCGTGTCGCCCCAATTTTTTTGATCCGCATGGCCGGCGTACCCTTCGAGCCGATGGGCGGGCTCGAGACTTCGGCGACCACGGCGGCGGCACGCGAATTTCTCGTTAGGCAAGTCGGGTTTGCGCAAGCCCGAATGGAAGTAGAGCAGATCCTGCGGAAACGCGATCACGGGCTCTCCGAGGTGCTCTTTCGCGCCTGGCGCAAAGCGATTCGAACCGGAGTCATGCCGCCGGTTTGCGACCCACCCTCACGTGCGTTCGCGGATTACGGGCGCTATGCATTGCGGCTTGCGCCGGCGGAAGCGAAGCTCGATCAGGCATTGCGGCAGGAACTCGATCCCGCTCGCCAAGTCCTGTTGGGGGCCGCACAGGCCTTACTTCCCCGTTATCTTGTCTTTGTGGCCGAAGGCCTCCGTGCGCGCCTATCGAAGCAAGTTTCGCATGGAAGCGGTCCTCTTCCGTCCCGCCGGAAAGAGGAACGGGCTCACGAACGGCATCTTCTCTTATATTTGCAGCGGGTTTGCGCGAAAAACGACTCGCTGAGCGAGTTTGGGCCGGAAGGGTGGGGAACGATCGAAGCGAACCGTCGGGACTTAAAGCTCGCGCCTGAGCCTGGCGTCGCCAGACGGGAGACCTTTCTCGAACGCTGGACCGCGCACGGAGTCGCTGCGGCGTTGAATGCCGATCCGGACGTTCGCCTTGAGCTTTGCCCCCGGCTGCATCCCGAAGGACGGATTGATGGCAACCAGTTCGTTTTCGCGGCTACGGGCGAAACCGCGACGCTAGATCCCAAGACAAAGGAGCTGCTCCTTCGTTGCGATGGTGCTACGCCAGCACACTCGTTAGGCAATATCGAAATGCTCGAGCGGCTCGCCGCGCAGGATATGATACTTTGGAAAGTCGAGGTTCCCGCCCTCGATCCTCACGCCTTCGATGTTCTAATCGCGGATGTCTCGTGCTGGCGGGAGAATCCCGTCCGTGCCCGCTGGCTGGACGCACTCCAACCGATCGCCGCCCTGCCGGCCGCCTTTGCCCAGGCGGAAGAAACCTCTCGCAGGGGGGAGATCATGGATGAAGCGCGGCGACGTTTGCAGGAACTGGGCGCGGCGCGAGAGACTGCCGACCGCTTCCTTTACTCCGCGGCCAACCCGATTGGTGAAGAATGTTTTCGAGAATCCCATTTCTCGATCGGAGAAGACTTGATTAACGAAGTCACGACCGACGCCGAACCTTGGATCGACCTCTGGCGTGACAACTACGCCTTCGTTGCGAGCCGTGTCGCCGCAGGTCTGCGCACCCTCTTCGAACGAGCGCCGCTCCAAAATGGCGCGCTCCCGTTGCCAGCCTTCCTGAGGCATTGCGTCACGCTGAAGATGCCGCTGACGGGTCCCGCCTTGGTCGGTCTCGCCCATATGGCGTTTCAGGAAGTGAAGGCCGCGTTTCGTGAGCGGATGCGCAGCCGACCGGAAGCCGAGGAATGGGAGCTTACCGCCGACGATTGCCACTTCATTCGGCATAATTTCGAGTACGAGAAGTTCGACGAATTCACCTATCCTTCGGCCGATCTGCAACTGGAAGCCCGATCAATAGAGGCGGTGGAGCGCGGCGAGTATCGGTGGATTCTGGCGGAACTTCACCCGCCTGTGGCGCTGCTTCATCATGGGTTTTATTGGAGTTGTCCCGACAAAGCTGCCCTTGGGCACGCGCTGGACCAGACCACAAGAGGCTGTCCGAGTTTTCATTTTGGTTTCTTCGCCGCGGATTTCACCGCCACCACGGCCGTCCGTATGCTCGACGCCATGCCTGGGCGAACGAGCTTTGTCTCTGCCCAACGCGGCGACCCGCGCTGGCGGACCATTCCTCCGGCTGAGATCGAGGTCTATATCGATAACAGGAACGGTGACGTTTGCCTGCGAACCCGCAGAGGTCGGGAATGCCTCGGTTCGTTTGCGCGGGCATGGGTCATTCCGCTCGGTTTTCATCCATTTCATTTCGGCCGGGCGCCCCATATGCCGCGGCTCCGCTGCGGCCGCGTTGTCGTGCAACGCCGTTCGTGGGCGGTTACGCTGGAAGAGCTGGGGCAGGGCGATTACACTGGGATCTCGCGCGACCTTGTTCTGTCGGTTGAGCGTTTGCGCGCGGAGAAGGAATGGCCGCGCTACGTTTACATCCGCCCGAGCGAACAGGCGCTCCGGCGAAGCGGCGCGGAAGGGCGCGACAAGGATACCAAGCCGGTCTTTATCGATCTCGAGAGCTATCTCTTCCTCGAAATCTTCCATCGCTGGCTGACCAAGGCCGGAGAGCTGGAGGTTAGCGAAATGTTGCCCGGTCCCGACGATTTGCTCTGGCGGGAGGGGGACGGCCGGCGCAGCTTTGAACTTCGCACGCTGATTGTGCCAGGCTAACGGCGAAGCTCGAAAGACGAAATGAAGATCATCGCGATCGCAAATCAGAAAGGCGGCGTCGGGAAAACGACGACGGCGGTGAATCTCGGCTGCGCCCTTGCGGAACAAGGTGTGCGGGTACTGATTATCGATCTCGATCCCCAAGGCAATGCGACCAGTTCGTTCGGTTTGCAGGAACTTGAAGGCGAAAGCCTCTATGAGCCGCTGCTGGGCACCGCCACGATTGTCGACAAGATCTTGCCCACGCGGGTCGACCGCGTCTTCATCGTTCCCGCCGATCTCGACCTCGCCGGGGCGGAAGTCGAAATCGCTCGGCTCGACAATCATCTCACCCGGCTCGCCGAAACCCTCGCTCCGCTCCGGTCCGACAATACTTTTGATTTCGTGCTGCTCGATTGCCCGCCGTCGCTTGGCATCCTGATGACGAACGCGCTCGCCGCCGCCGACGAGTTGCTCACGCCGATCCAATGCGAGTATTTTGCGCTTGAAGGGTTGGTGAAGATCGTCCGAATCATCGAGCAGGTGCGCGATTCCGGCGCGAACGATCGCCTGGAAATCGGCGGCATTGTCATGACGATGTTCGACAGCCGGACGAACCTGAGCGCGCAGGTGGTCGCTGATGTTCGCGCCCACTTCGGTGAACGAGTCTATGAGGCCGTCATCCCGCGCACCGTTCGCCTCAGCGAAGCGCCCAGCTTCGGTAAGTCAGTCCTCGAACACGATCCGAATGGGACCGGCGCTCGCGCCTACCGCGCCCTCGCCGTCGAGTTCCTGCAGCGCCATCCAGTGTAGGCAGACTTGATTTTAGTCAACGTGGTGCACGCGAGCCGGGCCGATTTCTCGATGAAGTATTGGCATGGTTGCGCCTCGGAAAGCGAAAAAAAGCGCGGCGACAGGTGGAGACAACGACGGAGTCGCTTGGAATCCGGCGCCGGTGCCGGATACATCGAGTCTGAGCACGCTGGCGAAGGCGGCCAGGAATTGCACCGCCTGCCATCTCTACAAGCACGCGACTCAAACCGTCTTTGGCGAAGGTTCGAAAGGCGC
>QHMY01000257.1 GCA_003218305.1 Verrucomicrobiota bacterium | reverse complement strand
CAGCCGGCTCGGTCTTCGCCGTTTGGGTTTTCTCCGACTCCTTGCTTACCGCCGGCTCTTTTGAGGACGGGGTTTTGGCGGGTTCAGTTTTCGCCACCTTCGCCTTCGTGGAATCCTTGCTCGCGGCCGGCTCGGTCTTCGCCGTCTGGGTCGCCTCCGATTCCTTGCTCACAGCCGGTTCTTTTAAGGAAGATGCTTTGGCTGGGTCGGTTTTCGCCACCTTGGCCTTCGTGGAATCCTGACTCGCCGCCGGCTCAGTCTTCGCCGTCTGGGTCTTCTCCGACTCCTTGCTCACTGCCGGCTCTTTCGAGGAAGGCGCTTTAGCGGGTTCAGTTTTGGCCGTCTTGGCCTTCGCGGTGTCCGGACTCGCGGCCGCCTCGGTCTTTGCCGTCTGCGTCTTTTCCGAATGGAGATTTACGGCCGGCTCTTTAGCCACCACCTTGTTTGGCTCGGCCTTCGCGGACTGAACCTTGTCCGGGTGCGAGATCGGTTCCTTCACCGTTTCAGCTTTCGCCGACTGAATCTTTTCCGGCCGAGGATTCGCTGGGACGTCCTTTTCCGCCCCTGTCGCCTTGGCCGATTCCACTTTTGCCGGCTTTGGTTTGGCCGCGTGCTCTTTCACCGCCGCCACCTTGGGCGTTTCGGTTTGGGCCGGAGGGGCAGCCGGAACGGCTTTCAACTCCCGCGGGACAAATACGTCCTGACCATGCAATTGCCCGAAAAGAAATAGCCAGCAAAAGAGCGCGATCGGCAGCGTCCGAGACATGAAGCGTCCTTTCTAGACTTTTCGGGGCTCCCTGGCAAGCGCTCTGTTCTGATTTTTACCGGAGCCTATTGTGGCTGTACCCGGGGGTTCCGCCCCTTATCTGAGGGGGCCAAACTCGACCCCGCACCCAAAGGAAGTGCCCTTAGATCAAGCCGCGAGCGATCAGCACGAGCAAAACCACCCCCGCCACGATCCGATAAATGGCAAAAGGCGTAAAACCCCGGGTGCGGACCCAGCGGATGAACCACGCCACCACCCCGAGAGCGACGATGAAAGAAACGATAAACCCGATCCCGAGCACGACCCAGTGGTGGGCGGTCATGGCGAGCGGGGCAAGGGCGGCATCGGATGCGTCCTGCTTGTGCGGCATGACGGTCTTGAGCAGATCGTAGCCGGTCGCCACCGCCATGGTCGGCATCGAGAGGAAAAACGAGAACTCCAGCGCGGCGGAGCGCGACAACCCGGAGGTTTGTCCCGCCGCTATCGTGGACATCGAACGCGAAGTGCCGGGAAAAACCGCGGAGAGAATCTGCGCCGCCCCAATCCACACGGCCTGGGGCAAGCTCATGTCGTCCATCTCGGCCGTACGCGGCCTCGTGCAAATCGCATCCACGATCCACATAATTACGCCGCCGATCAGGAGCGCCCAGGCCATGATGGTCAGGCTCTCCAGGTTCTGCCCGATCTGCTTTTTCAGGAGGTAAGATGGAATCGCGGTGACGACGAACGCGACGAGCGTGAGGCTCAGAGGATGAGTCAGAAGGGTGCGGTCTCCCCGTTCTCCACGCGGAAACGAAGAGATAAATTTCACGATCTTCTCCCGGAAATAGACCGGCAAGGCCAGGATCGCGCCAAGTTGAATCACGATACTGTACATCTTCCAAAAGGTGTCCTGGAGATCGAGATGCAGGAGCGCTTCGGCGATGCGCAAATGGGCGGTCGAACTAATCGGCAGGAATTCGGTCAGGCCTTCGATAATGCCCAGCAGAACGGAGATGAGATAATCATTCATGATTTGATGGAGATGTCTGACAACTCGGCTTCAATCCAGGACCAATCAGCGAAAGGCTCTGCGGGCACAAGGACTCGTCTGCATTAAACCTTGCGACCGAATTTTTTCTCCAGCTCGCTCAGCGAAATTTGAATCATCGTCGGCCGGCCATGGGGGCAGCAATAGGGCAGCTCGCACTCGAGCAAGTCGCTGATCAGCTTCTCGACCTCAAGGTAACCCAGAGGGTCGTTGGCTTTCACGGCGTGGCGGCAAACCGTCTTGGCGATCATCTCTTCTCCCAGTCGCAGGGGAGAGCTTCCGTTGCTCGCGCTCTTAAGGCCGTCGATGACCTTGCGCATGAAGGCGACCGGATCCGAGACGTCGAGAAACGTCGGCAGACTGTCGATCTTGAAGGCGTTTTCACCGAACGCCTCGATGCCGATGCCCATTTTTTGAAGCGTGGCCACATTGCGCTCAACCCATTCCGCGTCGCGTGGCGCGAGCTCGAAAGTCTGCGCGAGGAGCAGGCGCTGCGACGGGACCCCCTGCTCTTCCATTCGCCGACGCAGCTCTTCAAACAGGATGCGCTCGTGCGCGGCGTGCTGGTCGACCAGGACCAGTCCATTCTGGTTTTCCATCAAGACATAGAGCTTGTTCAAAATTCCTATGATCTGGAACTGCTGACCGGCGATTGCGACGCCGAGCCCGTCTTGATTCGGAGCCAATCCCCTCACTTCGCCTCCGACGTCGCTCGGACGCAAAGCCGGCTCAAACTGCGGCCGAGGCACGAGATAGGGACGATCCGCCAAATCGTCCCGTCGTTCCGGCAGACTGTTCTGGCCGGCGTCCGGTGCCGACGGCACTGGCCCAGTCGCCGGGAGGGCGAGATCCGCGGGTGTGGATTCCGGTGCGGAAGGCTTCTGAAATTGCTGCTGCCAATCGCGTCGTCCGCTTTCCAGGGTCCGGCGAATGGTTTCGACGACGGCCTCGCGCACGGCAGCGGGATCGCGAAATCGCACTTCGCGTTTTGCCGGATGTACGTTCACATCCACCGCGGCGGGATCGAGGTCGAGAAAAAGGAACGTCACGGGGAATTGACCCTTCATGAGGGCAGTGTGGTATCCCTCGCGCAGAGCCGCGGTCAGGACCGGGCTTTCAATCGCGCGGCCGTTGACGAAAACGAGTTGCTGCACGCGGCTCGGCCGGCTCATTCCGGCCTGACCAATCAGTCCCCGAATCCGCATTTTGCCGTGCGAGGAAGCTTCCTCGACGGCCAGGAGACGCTCGACCAATTCCCGGCCGTGCAGATCACGAATGCGCTCCCGCAAAGTGGCGGCCGCGGGGAGTTGAAACACGATGCGGTCGTCCCGGAGAAAAACAAAGGCGATCTCAGGATGACCGATCGCCTGGAGATGAAGCTGGTGCTCGATGTTGCGGCTCTCGGTATTTTCGGAGCGCAGGAACTTTCGCCGCGCCGGCAGATTGTAAAAAATCGATCGCACTTCCACCTGGGTGCCAGGCGCTTCTCCGCCATCGCGAACGGTTTCGATGCGGCCGCCGGCCACGATGATTTCAGTGCCCGCCATGGCGTCCGCTTCGCGCGTGGTCAGCCGGAAGCGCGAGACACTTGCGATGCTCGGCAGCGCCTCACCCCGGAAGCCGAGCGTCGCGATCGCCGCCAGGTCCGCTGACGTGCGGATTTTGCTGGTCGCGTGTCGCTCCAGAGAAAGCAGCGCATCGTCGCGCTCCATCCCGCAGCCGTCATCCACCACCCGGATCAAAGAAATTCCGCCCCGCTGGACGACGACTTCGATCCGGCGCGCCCCGGCATCGATGCTGTTCTCGACCAGTTCCTTCACCACCGAAGCCGGGCGTTCCACCACTTCACCGGCAGCCACCTGGCTGGCAAGAATTTCCGGCAACAGGCGAATGCGACTCATGTTATTTTCAATTTTAGATTTGCGATTGCCGATTGCGAAGGAAATCGGCGAAGGAGGCTTTGGACGGACGGCGCATATCTGCTGAGGATCTTTCGACTGAAAATGGCCCAGCGTTTCAACGCTGGGATTTGGCCACGATCCATAGTGGAGGGCGACGCTCTGTCGTCGCCGGGGGATCGGCGCGACGACAGGGGCTGGGCGATGACAGAGCATCGCCCTCCAAGGCCCTGTCGATCAAGCGTTGAAACGCTAGGCTATTGTCATCGAAGAAACAGCAGACGGTCGGAAGCACCTCCCTCCACAGCCCCACCTGGTTTGACTTGACCCCCTGACACGATAATTTCGGACTAACGATGATCAACGTAACGGAAAACGCCGTGCGCCAGCTGCGCCTCTTGCTCGAAGCCCAGGCTCCGACCGAGCGCAAAGGCTTGCGCGTGCAGATCGCCAAGGGCGGTTGCTCCGGATTGCAATACGAAATGTCCCTCGACGCCCAAAAAGCCGGCGATTCGATCGTGGAAAAAGACGGCGTCGAATTCCTGGTCGACGGCGAAAGTGCGGATTACTTGCGCGGCTCGACCCTCGATTATCGCGATGGGCTCACCGGGACCGGCTTTCACATCGAAAACCCGAACGCGGCCCGGACCTGCGGCTGCGGCACGTCTTTCGAAGCAGCGCGTCCTGCTTGAAAACGAGCCGTTCGCGAAGCGGGCGCACGTAGATGGATCGAAATTATTTTCGCCACGACGATTCGTACGGGCGGCGTCCCCGGAAGAAAAGCAACCTGTTTGGGTGGTCGATCGCCATCCTCCTCCTCACTGGTCTCGCCTTCGCGGCCTGGCTCGGCAGTTTTTATATTTTCGGCCAACCGGAGCGGCCGGAGAGCTACAAGATTCTGAAGAAGCTGCACAAGATCGATCCGACCAAGCGCTTTGAATTGACGGCGGCGCCCGCGGGCGAATTCCTGACCTCCAAACAGCTCTACGCCCGCTACATCGCGATGAGTCCGACCGAACTGGACAAAGCCAACGCGGAGCTCATCCGGAACTACATTAGGAATTATCAAAGCGTGCGCGGTCTCGTCCCTTATATCGTGGGACGTTTCACTATCGTGGCGCCGCGCGAGCTGACCCCGAATGATCTGTTCACGTCCGGAATGGTTGCGCTCACGAATGCCGTCGATCACGGCGAGATCCTGATGGAGCACGTTTACCCATCCGATCCGCAGGCTTTGCCCTTGATGAAACAAACGCTGGTCACCGGGCTCGAAGTGAAGCTGGAGCGCACGCACGACCTTTCCGCGGTCATTCACGCGGAGCGCCTGTCGGACGGCCGCATCCTGCTGACGGCGATGCCTCTGCTCTACGGGAGTTACACCGTGACCCGCGGCCCCGGGACGTTCTCTCTGGAGCCTCCGCTCGATTTGAACCTCAAGGCCGGCTGGCCGCTCTTTAGCGAACCGGCCCGCCTCGCCGCAGAGACACACTATCGCGAGACCGTTGCGCCAAACCGGCAGAACACCGTCGTCGCCGGACTTGCCCCCACCACGCCACCGCCGGCGGAAAATGCTTTGATTCGGGTTGAGCCCGCCCAACCCCTGGACCCGTCGAAGGTTCCCGCACCTTCACCAGTGCCGAGCGCAAAGCCCAGCCCCACGCCCAAGGGGAAGCTGGCCAAGAACAAAAAGCCTTCGCCGACTCCAACGCCGAGTCCAGCGGCGCCCGTGGTCACGCAAAAAAACCCGGCGCTAGTCGCTCCCTGGACCGGGCCGGCCAAGCCTCCTACGCCTATCACTCCTCCCCCGATCGCGGGTGCTTCGCCTGCCGCGCCCGGCGCGTCGCCGGGAGCCACCCCGGATAATTCTCTGGCCTCCACCGCCGGCGGCGGAGTCTGGAGAACCTATCCTCCTGGGAAAATGCCCGTGGGCCGGCTCATTCAAACATCCGATCTGAACGATCTCGTGGACCGCGGCCTCGCCGGCGAGCGCGTTTATTTGAGGGGCCAGTTCGTAGTCAATTTCACCGAGCCTAATCGCGCCGTCCTGCGCCCAAACAAGGGGCTGACCGACGCGGTCCTGCATCCTCTCGGAGGGGGGCAATCCGTGCGAATCGTGGTGGACTTCCCAGCCGGCTACACCCCGCCCGCCCGCGGCGCGACCGTTACTCGCGATGAGGCGCGCCCTTATGAAATCACCGAGGTGCGCAAGCAGAGCGACGGCCAGATCAACGTCTTCGTGCGCGAGATAATGCAGTAATCAACGGCCGCCGGTTTTCTCGAGAATCACTTTGTTGTTCTCGATCGTAAGCGACGTAATGCCGTACTTGCCGACAAACTCGCTTATATAACCCTGCGCCGAATGGGAACCCATGAGGCTGTTCACCATCCCTTCCGGAAGACCCATCACAGAGACCTGCCTGATTTGGAGACCGTTCGGGTTGCCGTCCGGTCCAGCGGATAGGTGATCTGAACGCGAGCAACATTGTTGTCGATGGAAACGAAGCCCTTCCCCCGGGCCTTCGAACCGGCAATCAACGCGTTAATATCGCCAGCGGTCAGCTCGATCCGATTGGGCGAAGGAGGAGATGGGACGGGAATTGGCGGTGCCTCGGGCGGCGGAGCTTCTTCCGCAACCGGCGAAGGCACAGGAGGAGCGGGTGGTGGTTCGATCCGGCTCGTCGATTCAAATTCATCCCACCGCGTGAGGACGGCTTCCTGCTCCGCCGGGGTAGATCGCACCTGCGGCAGTTCCTTCGGTTTCGTCCCGACGTAGATACCAACCACGAACGCGACCACCAGCAGGATCAGGAAAACAATGATCAGCAAACAGCCTTTGCCGATACAACCCATTCCCTTTTGTTTTGGCGGCGGCTCGATCCAGGTGGTCATGAGTGCAAGCTTTTATCCGCGATCCGGTCCTGAGTCGCGATCAATTTTTCGTAAAGCCCCCGCAGCGCTTCCGAGAGCAGTCGGGTTCCGGAAAGGACCGGCATGAAATTGGTGTCGCCGCTCCACCGGGGCACGATGTGAAGATGGAGGTGATCGGGCACTCCGGCGCCGGCGCATTGCCCGAGGTTCAGCCCGATATTGAAGCCCTGCGCTTTCATCGTTTCGCGCAGCAACCGCTGGCCGTGCACCGCCAGGTTCCAAAGCTCGAGCACTTCATTCTCGCCCAATGAAGCAATATCCGCCGTTTTCCGGTAGGGCACGACCATCAAATGGCCCACGCTATAGGGATAGCGGTTCATCATCAGGAACGCATTCTTCCGCCGCGCGATCACGAGATGCGCGGCGTCGTCGCTAGTGCGAGCCGCCTCCGAGAGGAAATCAGGATTGGGCTTTTCCTGTTCGAAATACTCGACCCGCCAGGGGCACCAAAGCGTCTCAATTTCTGCCTTCGGAAATTCCATCAGGTCGTTCAATCGGACGCGAGCCTACAAATCGCAGCCGCAAAGTCGAGCAAGGTTTTGCCTACCTGTAGCTTCCGCTTAAGAACACGGCGACAGAGCGCCGTGGCTACAGCATCCGCCTCGCACTCGATCCCTATCGCGATCGCACGAGAAAGATATAGCGCTTTCGATAATTCCCCGCTCGCCCCGACCACCCGATCCTCGACGGTTCTGCCCCGGGCAAGCGCGGGAGCAGCTGGTCCACTTCATCCTCTGGCACAACCAGGCCATCCACCTTCCCGCTTCTCCATTCCGCCACCGCCTGATCCGGCTCGATGAATTCGGTCCGGCGGAGATAAAGCGCCATTCCCTCATCCTCCCCGCCAACGATCTCATAATTCCACCCGCGCGCGGCCGCCTCCTCCCGCACCGCCGTTCCGAAAGAAGAAAACGCATCCCGCTGTTCCCGGTATCCCGTCGCCACCTTCCCCACCGCGTAACCCGTCGTAAAAAGGCAAGCGAACCCGATCGCAATCATGCAGCAACGTCTGGTCATGGTCCTCATCCTTTCCCCTTGGAGAAGGTCGGCGACAACGACAGCGAGCAACAAACAGAGCGGCGGCACGACCGGAAACACGCGATCGATCCGCTTCGATGGAACAAAGGACATCACCAGCAAGCCCCCAAGACTCCAGACCAGGAGCCAGAATGTTTCCGGCGCCATCTGGCGCAGAGCATCGCGAATCCCAAGACGTCGTTCTCTCGCCCCGAGCCACGGCAGGAGAATCAGCAGAAGGCTCCAGGGCGCAAACCGGTGCAGCAGATGCGGAAAATAAAAATAGAACGGTTGCGGCCGGTGCATCCCTTCGCCAAATCGGCCGGCGAACTCCCGGATGACAACGTGCTCGGTGAAATCAGGCACGCGCATGATTCCTCCCATGACCCAGAGAACAAAGATCGCGAACGAAGCCAGCCAGGGCCACCACCCGCACCGCGCGGTGACCGCGTCGCCGCGACCTCGATTCCTCCACTGAAACGCAACAATCCCCGGCAACAAGAACGCGTAAACGATCGGCCCCTTGATCAACATTCCCGCGCTCAGGAGCAGAAAAAAAATGAGGCGATCACTCGCCTTCCATGGTTCCCCTTTTCGAATTTTCTCCCAGATCAACCACCCGATCGCAAACAGGACCAGGGCGAGCGGCATGTCGGTCCGCACGAGCGTCGCCAGCCGCGGTGTAAAAAGATTGAGCCCGAAAGCGCCCGCCGCCACCAGGGCTGCCGCGCCGCCGTAGGCCGACGCTGCCGCTCGCGTGATCAGGAAGAGAAGAGTAACGCCCGCGAGAAACGAAGGTAGCCGCCACGCCAGTTCCCACGATCGAATGACTTCAAACACCCCTGCCGAAAGCCAGCCCACCAGCGGCGGCTTGGTGGCAACCCAGCCGTTCGGCGTGTGCTGATAAATCCAGTGCCCCTGCTTCACCATCTCGAACGACGTGAACGCCTGCTTGGCCTGGTCGTAATCATCCAGCTGCCAGGGGAGATTCGCCGTGGCCCACAAAAGAATGGTTAGCGCGATAACGAACCAAAAGGTGGAACGACGATGGAGAAGATCAGTCATTTCGAGCGCAGTCGAGAAACCCCGTTGCAAGTCGAGCGACCTTCCCCGGGGTCCCTCGTCTTCGCTTCGCTCCGCTCGGGATGACACTCCGGCCTGAATCATTCATATCTCGATCCGCCTTTCAGTCCCGCCAAAGAACCGCTCGGACCGGCCCGGCGTCGCCTCCGGCGATCTTCAGGGGCAATGCCGCGAAGTGATAAATTCCCGCCTCTACTCCACTCAAGTCGAGCGACTCGACAATGGCGATACGCGCGCCACCGAGCGCGTAATGGTTCAGTAACTTCTTCGCTTCGATCGGATCAACCGACGGCAAATCGAGTCCGACCAATTTCACCTTCCGGTCTTGCAGCCAAGCGGGCACATCCGGCGCCATGACCGGAATCCATTCCGGAAACACCTTCGAATTCTGCCAGACTCCCGTCTTGAGCAAAAGGCGGGGCGCCTGCTCGAGCGAAGGTGCCGCCGCCTCGAGATCGGCGACCCTGATTTGCCGTGTTTTGTCGAGTCCCCCCACGGTTCCAGCGAAAAGCTTCGTCAAATCCACCACGACCGCGTCGCCCACGTATGCGTCGAGCGGCATCCGATCAATCGGGTCCCCACTCTCGTCGAAATGGAACATCGCGTCGGCGTGGGTCCCGTTGTGGACTCCCATGTTGATCGCTCCCACGTTCACCGTTGCGCCTTCCGCCATTTTCCACTTCAACTCGAAATGAAATGGCGTGTCTCCCGGCCAGGGGGCCAGCTCGTTCGAAAGCGCTCGCGAAATATCAAAGATCTCCATTGGATTCAGGGTCGTTCTTTATTGAGCCACGGATTCACACGGATGAAACACGGATGGGAGAAACTCTTGCTCTTCATCCGTGGAAATCCGTGTTCATCTGTGGCCCTTTGTTCAGCTCATCGACAATCGCCCGCGCCGCGTTCGCGCTCGCACCGGTCTCACCGAGTTTGGCGATGATCGCGTCGAACTCCGAAACCATCATGCCGAGCGCAGCTTGATCATTTATCAATTTCAAAACCGCTTTGGAAATCGTGTCCGGCTGAGCTTCGTGCTGGATGAACTCCGGAACGATTTCTCGGCCGGCCAGGACATTCGGCATCCCCAGGTGTTTGGTCTTCAAGACGAGCCGCGCCGCGAAATAGGTCGGCCACGACACTTTATAAACCAGGAGGAACGGCAGCTTGAAATACGCCGCTTCCAAGGTCGCGGTGCCTGAGGCGACCATGCCGGCAGACACGCGTTGCATGGTCCCAGCCGCGTCTCCCACGACAACTCGCACGCGCTCGCGCAGCGAGGATCGCGCCAGCATTTGCCGAATCTCCAACGCCAGCGGCTCCGAGGCTGCCGCGACTTCGAAATGAATCTCGGGGCGTTCGGCCGCAATTTGGCCCGCGGTTTCCAGCATGATCGGGAAAATCTTGCGGACTTCGCGGAGCCGGCTGCCCGGGAAAAGGCCGATCAAGTCA
>QHMY01000092.1 GCA_003218305.1 Verrucomicrobiota bacterium | reverse complement strand
ATCTTAAGGACGCGGCTCGTGCGTTCCGGTTGTCCCTGGGGCAGGAAGGCGAGGTGCGAAACCTTGGCAGCGGTGAAGAGCATGGCCGACGCGTTGGGACACGCCGCCGCGCAGGCACCGCAACCGATGCAGGCCGCCGCTTCCATCGCCCGGTCGGCATGGTGTTTCGGGATCGGAATCGAATTCGCTTCGGGTGCCGAGCCGGCCCGCGCCGCGACAAATCCGCCCGCCTGAACAATCCGGTCGAGGGCGCTCCGATCCACGACCAAGTCCTTGATCAGAGGGAATGGTTTCGCCCTAAACGGTTCGACCACGATCGTGGCGCCGTCCTTAAATCGCCTCATGTAAACCTCGCACGCGGCGCCCGGGTGATCGGGCCCGTGCGCCTCGCCGTTGATCGTAAGCGAACAGGTGCCGCAGATGCCTTCCCGGCAATCCGAGTCGAACGCAATCGGTTCCTCGCCTTTGGCAACCAGACCTTCATTGACGACATCGAGCATTTCGAGAAACGACGTGTTGGGGGAGACGTTCGTGGCTTCGTACTGGACGAGCTTTCCCTTCGTTTTGGGATTTTTCTGCCGCCAGACTTTCAGACGAAAGTTCATAGTTGAGAGCTGACGGAAGTTGAGAGTGGAGAGTTGAGAGTTGAGAGCCGGCGGAAGTTCATAGTTGAGGGTTGAGAGTTGAGAGCCGTTTTGAGGTCATTCGTGTCCCGCTAGACAAAGAGCGATTTTCGTAGGCCGCTTTGCATTCGGCTTTGTTCTTCGGCCGCTGAATACAGAATTTGAAACTGTTCGTCCTTTAGGAATCCCCGTCGTTTTGCAATAAAGGCCTGAGAAACGACTTCGAATAGCGAGCCGGTAGAAATCTCAATAAACCGGGCGAAATCCGTTTTTGAGCTGCGCGACGTGCCTTCGGCGATATTCGACGAGATTGAAACAGCGGCGCGGCGCATTTGATTCGTCAGACCGAAACGCTCATCACGCGGGAAGTTTCGCGTATCGGTGTAGACCAGATCAGCGAAATCGACCGCTCTGTGCCAGACATCCAGCTTTTCAAAATTAAACATGATTTTGTTCTCCGGGGGCTCTCAACTCTCAACTAATAACTCTCAACTTATTTATAGCTTCTCTGCGTTAGCTCGACGGTTTCGAAAACGAGCGGCTCACGATGCAATTTGGGCGGCGCGACCGACCCATTACCCTGGTACTCCCAAGCGAAAACATCCGCGAAGCGCTCGTCGTCGCGCAACGCTTCGCCATCGGGTGTCTGATGCTCCTCGCGGAAATGGCCGCCGCACGATTCGTCGCGGGTGAGGGCATCGGTGCACATCAGCTCGGCAAATTCCAGGAAATCGGCCACTCGCCCCGCTCTTTCCAGCGATTGGTTGAATTCCTCGCCGTCTCCTGGAACACGGACGTTCTGCCAAAATTCTTCACGTAATTGTGGGATCCGATTGAGCGCTTCTTTTAGTCCGGCGGCGTTTCGCGCCATTCCGCATTTGTCCCAGAGAAGAAGACCCAGCTCGCGGTGAAATGAATCCACCGAGCGCTTGCCGTTGATCGCGAGAAGCTTCCCGGTTCGTGTCCGGACGTCGTCTTCTGCTTTCCGGAATTCCGGATGATCGGTCGCCGGTCGTTTGCCGATCTGCCCGGCCAGGTAAGCGGGGAGCGTATAAGGCAGGACGAAATAGCCGTCCGCCAGGCCCTGCATGAGCGCGCTCGCGCCCAGCCGGTTGGCGCCGTGATCGGAAAAATTCGCTTCGCCGATGACGTGCAAGCCCGGAACGTTGCTCATCAGATTGTAGTCCACCCACAATCCGCCCATGGTGTAATGGACGGCCGGATAGATTCGCATCGGGCGCTCATAGGCATTTTCGCCCGTAATTTTCTCGTAGATGTGAAAAAGATTTCCGTAACGTTCGCGAATCGTGTTCTCGCCGAGGCGGGCAATTGCGTCGGCAAAATCCAGGTATACGCCGCGACCGCTCTCGCCGACACCGCGGCCTTCGTCACAAACTTCCTTCGCGGCTCGTGACGAGATGTCGCGCGGCGCCAAGTTTCCGAAGCTGGGATACTTTCGTTCGAGATAATAATCGCGCTCTGCCTCAGGAACCTGACCTGGTGGACGTTTGTCGCCCTGTTTCTTTGGAACCCAAACGCGCCCATCATTTCGAAGCGATTCCGACATCAGGGTCAGCTTTGATTGATTCTCGCCGGCGACCGGAATGCAGGTTGGATGAATCTGGGTATAACAGGGGTTGGCGAAGAGGGCCCCTTTCTTGTAGGCGCGATAGGTGGCAGTGACATTACAACCGCGCGCATTGGTCGAGAGATAGAAGACGTTTCCGTAGCCGCCGGTCGCGAGGACGACGGCGTCGCCCGAGTGCGATTCGATTTTTCCGGAGACCAGGCTCCGCGTGACGATTCCTTTGGCGTGCCCGTCGACCAGAACGAGATCGAGCATTTCGGTTTGCGGAAACATCTCGACGCTGCCGGCGGCGATCTGGCGGCAAAGTGACTGGTAGGCGCCGAGGAGAAGTTGCTGGCCGGTTTGCCCCCGCGCATAAAACGTCCGCGAGACCTGCGCTCCGCCGAAGGAGCGATTGGCCAGCAACCCGCCGTACTCCCGCGCAAAGGGCACCCCCTGCTCGACGCACTGATCGATGATCAGATTGCTGACTTCGGCGAGACGATAGACATTCGCTTCCCGCGCCCGAAAATCGCCACCCTTGATCGTGTCGTAGAACAAACGAAAAACGCTGTCGCCATCGTTTTGATAATTTTTTGCGGCATTAATGCCCCCTTGGGCGGCAATGCTGTGAGCGCGGCGCGGGCTGTCCTGATAACAGAAGCATTTTACTCGATAGCCCAGTTCTCCCAGCGTGGCTGCGGCCGAGCCGCCGGCCAGCCCGCTGCCGACGACGATGATCTCAAATTTCCGGCGATTGTTCGGGCTGACCAGGCGCGCGTGATCCTTATGGTTCGCCCACTTGGCCGCGAGCGGGCCTGAGGGAATCCTGGAGTCCAGGCTGCCGATCATAACGGTTGAGCCGGCTTAACCCAATGCAGCAAGACGGCGATCGGGATGGAGGTGTAACCAACGAAAATCAGCCATGCGAAGATACGGCCGGCCGTGGCCAGACGGGGCGTCAGCCTTTCATTGTTCAGCCCGAGCGACTGAAAAAAGCTCGAGGTGCCGTGGCTCAAATGGAGCGCGAGCAGAAACATGGCGAGAATGTAGAATCCCGAGACGAACGCGTTCTGAAAGCCGTAGACCATCATGGAATAGACATCGTAGCGATTGAGAGGATCCGCCTTGAGCAGGAGAAAGCGGGGATCGGTGACCCGAACGGTGAAGTGCGCCAGGTGATAGAGGATGAATGCGAAAACAACGAGGCCGCTCATGGCCATGTAACGCGAAGCGAACGTCGCCTTCACATGCTCCTTCTTCTTGTAAGAAACCGGACGCGCCCGGCGATTGTCGATGGCGAGGCCGATCGTATAGAAAATGTGCAGGAGCACATTCGCGAGAAGAAACGCCCGGATGATCCAGAGGAGAGGGCCGAGCTCGCGTAAATGTTCCGCATAGCTGTTCACCCACTCGGGTCCGAGAAAAATCTGCAAGTTTCCCAGAAGATGTCCGAGAACGAATGCAATCAAGACGGCGCCGGTCACTCCCACGATCATTTTCTTGCCCACGGAAGAGCGATAAAATGAGGAAGACGTGGTCACATTTTTGGCAAAAAGTCGGCGCTTGGCCGCTGGATAGTTGAAATTAGAAGTCGGCCTAGGACTGTCAAGCTTACAGGGCGCTCCGATATCGCGAAGCATTCGGCTCGACTGAGTCTCGCCCTACCGAGAAGGCTGAGTGCTTTCAGGTTCCTGACCGAAACGCGATCGTTTGGAGGGAAACAACCTTCCGAAAGGGAAATTGGTCGTAGGGAAGTCCCCCGCGCCAATGGTGATGACCTTGCGGCGAAAGAAAGAATGTTTCCGTGTCCGTTTTCAGGCGCTCCAGCAGATCGCTCATGCCGTTTTTCAGGACGTGACCTTCCAACCGGGCCTGGTGCTGCAGGATGTTGTTGGCCACGGACAGGTCGTATTCCTGAACGAGGCCCTGGAGCACGAAATCGAAGCAGTGGACCGACGCGCCATCGGGCTTGAGAAACGCCTCGATGGCGCGAAAACAATTCGCGAGAGATTCAGGCGAGAGATGCTCCAGGACGGAAACCGAAAAAATCGCGTCAAACGAGCGCGGAGCAAAAATTCGCAGGTCCGGCTCAAAATGGCTGCGCACGAGCTTCACCTTGGGAAACGCGCTGGCGTATTGTTCATACTCGGTCGGCCCATTTCCGGACCCGTCGTAAGGATCGACCAGCGTCACGTCATAGCCGAGCTCGGTCAGAAACCCGCTGACAATCGGCTCGCCGCCGCCGATTTCGAGCAGGCGAGCTGGTGGCGGCTGGGCGCGAAGCAGCGCCTTTACCGCCCACGGGCGCTGGACGTTCTTCAAGTCGCCGTCCAGCCCGGTAATTTGCGGCAGGTCATCCAGGCTCTCACAATAATCCCGCACCGTGGCGTAGCTGGTCTCCGACGCCGTTTTTGACTTCGAAAAGCGAGCGACGATTTCCGCGGCTTTAGCCGCATGATCAAGAAACGATCGAGGAGGCATGGGCTTCTTCCGTCCGGGTAAGTCGGATCTGTTCGTAGAAATTTTCAAGGGTTGCCGTGTTCTTGTTCCAGTCAAAGTGCTCATCGCAAAAAGCGAGGGCCCCCGCGGAGAGCCGCGACCGCAACTCTTCGTCAGCTTGAAAAGTCTTGAGGGCATCGACGATTCCCACGGCGTCCACCTTCGGCAAGACCCACGCGTCGTGGCCATGCCGGACGAACCGTCCGACGTTGGTCAGGGGCAGGAGAACGGGGCGTCCCATGGCGAAAAACTCAGGGAGCTTAGCTGGGAGCCGATACTCATTGAAGGCGTCGTCCGTTCCCGGTTGAACGAGAAAATCCGCGAGGCCAAGAAGGGGCGGAATATCGACATGCCTGACATAGCCAAGATCAACCGAAACTCGGCGCGCCCATTTTTCATCCGATCCGAGGAACGGGCAATAATCCTTCCCGGCGCGCACCAGCGTCGTCGGAATTCCCTCGCGGGACAAAAGGGCGGCGGCCAGATAGAGACTGCGCACTTCCCTTGCGTTGGCCGAGTGAACATTGCCGGTGTAGCAGAGAACGATATCCCCCTTGGGAATGCCCAGGCTGGCAAGAAGGGTCTCGTTCCTTTTCCGGGGGAAGAAACGCTTTCGGTCGGCCCCGGGCCAAAGAATGATTCGGCGAACTCCGTCCGGCACAAATTTCTCCAAACGATCCATGATCATGGTCACGCCATCGGCCTCGGCCAGGAATCGCCGATAATTGCGGGGATGGGACAGGTTGCCGGGCAGTTTCAGGCTCTTCGAGCGGGCGAGTTCCTGGAAAGGCGTTCCCAGGTTCACTTCGAGGATGAGCTCCTCGTTATCCTCGAGATGAACGCAAAGCAGGGGAGAGCACATGGCGCGGACCTTTTCGCAGAAGAGACGGACGTTCTCGCGCGGAGTCCACGCATGGAGAATGTCGGGAGGGAGGCCGTTAGGAAACAGGCGGGACCAGGTGCCATCCATTTCGTTAAAGGCGAGCACGCGGTAATTCTGTTCGCCCAGGCCGGCCCCGCTGTCGTCCCGCTCGGGAGTTGCGACTGCGACGCTGTGGCCGGAATCGACCAGGTGACTTGCAAAATTATGCACGTGCACCGCGCTGTTCGCGGTGAAATCGTGATAGAGAACGAAGAGGATGTTGCTCACACAGGGCGCGGGCTGTAATCGCCGCGTTCGAGGTTAAGATTTCGATTGTAATACGGGTCGCCGCCTTTGATCACGCTCTCCCATAGATCCAGGAGAAGCGCTCGATCGATCAAGTCGTAATGTCTCTGGCGCGAAATGGACTCGTGATGAACGGCCAGGGCCATCGGCGTGCAGATCAAACGCAACCCGCGTTCGCGCAAGCGCAAACAAAGATCAACATCCTGATAGGCGGTAAAAAAGTGCTCGTTAAAGCCGCCGATATCGTGAAAGAGCGACTTGCGAATCATCAGGCATGCGGCGGTCAGGGATGAAACTTCTCGAGCGCAGGCCAGGCTCCCGGCGTAACCATCCGACCCGAGCGGAAATCCACGCATGCTGTGATCTGCCGTGCCCCGCATTCCCAGGATGACGCCGGCGTGTTGGACGGTGCGATCTTCATAGATAAGCAACCCGCCGGCTGCGCCAACGTCTGGTTGCTCGGCGTAGTAGAGGAGGTGCTCGAGCCAGTCATCCGAGAGGATTTCGGTATCGTTGTTGAGAAACACGAGAAACTCGCCGCTGGCGGCGCTGGCTCCGAGATTGTTCGCGCGGGAGAAGTTGAACGGGTCTGGGAACAGAATGCGATGAGTTGGATATTGTTCCATCAGCCGGAGTGACTGGGGATCGGTCGTCTCGTTGTCGACCAGGATCACTTCAGTTTTCGGGTAGGACGTTTTCTCCGAGACGGTTTTCAAACACCGGCCCAGCATTTCGGGCGCGTCTTTCGTCGGGATGATAATGCTGATGGATGGAAAATCGCTCCGGGCCGCGGGCCGGATTTTCAAGCGGTGCGCAAGCTTCGACCGCTCAGCCCGGGCGGGAAGCTGCAGGCGTCGAAGGTGAGCATTCACGGCTTCCTCCTGGAGCGCACCGGCCTGCGGCTTGGCCTCGCTCGTTGCGGCGATGCTGCCAGGTGTCTTCCGCCAATGATAAAGCACTCGCGGGACGTGGCCGATCCTGACTTCCGTTTCACTCACCCGGAGCATGAATTCGAAGTCCTGGACGCCATCGAACGCAGGATCGAATCGCGTGGTCTGGGCCAGATCGCGGCGCAGACAGAGGAGATGCCCGAGATACATCGCGCCTCGAAAATATTCCGGCGACCAGTCCGGTTTGAAAAATGGCTCGACCCGCTCGCCGGTCGTATCATCCAGTTTGTCCTCGTCCGAATAGACGACGTCATAGCCTTGACCTATTTTTTCAGCGAGCGATTCCAAGGCCGACCAATGGAGCAAGTCGTCATGATCCAGGAAACAGACGTAGTCGCCTTTGGCTAAATCAATTGCCTGATTTGTCGCCGCGCTGATACCGGCCTTGTTCGCAAATGTAACCCGGACCTGCGGACTCGCCTGTCTCAGGTGTTCCAGAAATTTCCTCATCTCGCTGTCCTGCGAACCATCGTCGACAATGCACCACTCCCAATTGACGAAGGATTGATGAAGAAGGCTGAGGGCCGCTTCGGCCAGCCAGCCCGGCTTCGTTTCGTAGGTTGGGGTGATCAAACTGAAGAATGGGTTCCCTAACGGCGCGACGCGACTGGCCTGCTGTTTGAAAAAAGGCTTCAGATGCTCGAAAGCCTGGTCGGCCGACAAAGGGCCGAGTCTCGGGATCTTCTCATGGTCCTGCTGCGCTGGCGCTTCGCTTCCGGATTCGTCGTCCGTGCCCGCGTTTCCCAGCCGTTCGACTTGGTGTTCGAAAAAGGTTTGCCACTCTGAGCCTTGTTCGATCGCCTCCAGCCGAATGGTGGAAATGCCGGGAGGAAGCTGGATTTCGACGGTGAATCCGCTGCGGCGGGCGCGCGGCAAATCGCGCATCGAGAGGGCCAGATCCGACCGCTCCAATCCGTAACGCGCCAGGCGCGCTTTCCGGCCCACTTTGGCCCGAACTCCGGCGATCTCTCTCCCGCTTCGCGACAGACACCAGCCTTTGAGGAATAGAATTTCGCGGCTCGTCTTCGAGGAAACCGGCCAGTCGAGAGCGTAGACCAGGTCGCCGTCCGCTTTTCCCCCGGATTTCCCAGAGCGATTGAAGAGTTTCCAAAGCGGCTTGATCGCTTTCCAAAGCACGGAGCGTTGAATTTGCTCAAGGGTGTACTCGCGATGGCGCAACCGTGCCGTTGCGTCAGCCCGTTTGGCCTTCAACTCCCACGTTTGGAGCACGGCACGTTCGAGACGTGTCTCCATCGCCAGGACCTCAATTTCCAGAAGGCGAACCGAATTCTGGATAGCGTGAAGTTCCTTGTTGGCCGACTCGATGGCAGCCGGCCGAGACGGTTCGCCAGAATCAGGCGGCGAAAGGAGCTGCTGCAACGCGGTTAGCGATGCGCGAAGCTGGTCCAGCTGCCTGTTCAAATCTCGGACTTGATCGTCTCCGTCTGGCACAAGGGGAAGAGTGGAACTTGCTCGGAATGATGGCAAGGGTCGCTCGAGATTATCGACGCTCTGTGAGGTTTGGCAGGTCGCGTTACCGTCCCGCAGGCTGCGGGGGTTTTATTATCTCGGGCGCTACAGCCCGGACTTCGAGGCTGGTGATGAAATAATCCCCCAGGGCCATGCCAGGATCCAGGCGGAGCGGGCCCCCGCCCAGCTGAGAATCCGTCAGAGCCAGATAAATTGTGTTCTCGCCGCGACGCAGAAACCGGTTGATGACATGCTCGCCGTAGGTCGAGACACCGAAAGGCAGAAAGAACATTTGGAATCCGGTATCCGCAGGCGCTTCTACCTCAATTCGAAGGATCGCCACTCTCTGGCTGCCGGGCGACAAGCGCGGCAGTGAAAGCTGAGGATCTGTTCCCGTGGCCGTGATGCGAAGGCCGGCTTTCTCGTCGGAAAGCCGGGTTTGGTTTAAGGGGGAAATGCCCTCGAAATGACTCTTTGAATCCAGCTTGAGCACTACTTCGGTGGAGGTGTTGAACGCGGTAATGAGCTGGTCTTGCGCGACCGTTTCGTCGTCCGCGCCCGCGGCATCGCCCAATCGTCTGGCTGGCTCGTCCATTTCGGTCCTGGGTACTTCGGGAAGCGTACTCACCCGGCAGGTGATCTGGTTTTGGAAAAATTTCCGCTTCCCGTCTGGCACATGCACGGAAAACGAAACCACGGAAGAATTCTCAGATCCTCCCGACAGGCGAAAGACCTGGCGTTGGGTTTTTAGGTAAGGGTTGACGAAGAACCCCGTAGAAGACATGGAGGGGATTAGCCGGTGACTGGCCTGTCGCCCCAGATTGTCCCTAATCCGAATAGTGACGAGGGGAGGTTTGTGAAACGCGTTCAACGCCCACCCAGCCAGGGACTTTTTGAATTCGAGCTCGAGCCACAGTGGTTCACCCACTGGCAGGCGGCAGTCAGAGTCGAAAGGAAGGGACTCGGTGATCGTGCGCGAAGGTTGGATGGGCTGGGGCGGCCGGATTTGTTTCCACAGCGAATACCCCTGTTCTTCGAACAACGGCTTGTAGTGATAAAGCAATTGGCGCAGGACGCCCGCGTCATCCAGCGCCGGATATCGGTCATCGATTGATTGATATTTAAACAGGACGTAAGCCGGCGCGCGTGGGGAGCTATAGAATGCAGTATTCGCCTTGATGAGATCCGGCGTGTAGGCGCTGTAGCCTTGGAAAATAGGGCGGGGGGTATAGTTAAGTTCATTCAGGAGGGCGATACCCTGCTCATAACCAAAAACGTCGATGGTCTGGTCGCCCACCTCAGCGCGCACACGCGGCAAGGCGTGAGCCGATTTCACCTCGATTAACTGAGCCCGGAGGTGTGCTGACGTTTGGCGAAGATCCCGGACAGCGCTCCAGGCCGTTTTGCCTCTCCTGACGGCATCGCCAACACAGGTGGCAAGCGCCGACGGCTTTTGGCAGAAAATCCCCCAGGTACAGAGGGCGAAGACAAGGAATGTGATTACGTGGCCGGCGAGCCGGATTTTTGGTCTTGGTCGGATAACGGTCCACATGATCAGGAGGGCGGGTGGGCAAAGGGCCAGAAAGCTCAGAACATGATCGTCCGCGCGGATGAACGCGCGGTTCCAGCTCAGGAACGTTTCGCCGGCGAAAAAAAGTGCGACCAGCAAGGCAGTCAGGCGGCGCGAATCCAGAAAGAACAAGGCGCACTGGATCAAACCCAGGAATGCGGCGGCGTTCCCGGCCCAAACAACGGCTCGGCTGCTGGCCGGCAAACCCATCGCTTCCTTGTAGCCAAAGGAGATGTCGATCGAGGTCGTGATGTATGCGGGCAAATTGCTGAAATGCTGGCCCGCGATCCCCCAGCAAAGAAGGAAACCAGCCGCAAACACTGCCCCCAACAGAAAGGCCTGCCCGGGTCTTTTTTGCCGGCAGTAGTAAGGGAGAGCCAGCGCCAGCACCAGGACGATCAGGAGAAAGTAAGTGAACTTAATGAGCGAAACGGCGGCAAGGAACCCGCCGGCCGCAATATTCAAGGCCGGGCTGAAATTGCCTCGACGAAAAAGCAACGCGGCGAGGCAGGAGATGACGAGAAAATATTGAGCGTCCGAAACATCATCCGCCCAGATAAAAAGGATAACGAACAGGAAAAAGGGGAGTCGCCAGAACGCCGGCAAGCGAACCAGGGTAACGCAGAGAAGACCGGCAAAAAGAGTCTTACTGAAAAGCTCCCAGGCAATTCTCGCGGGGAATAATTCCCCTGTATAAACGAAGGCGGTCAGGTGGCCAAAAGGGCCGTGGGTAAAAATAATGTCTTTTCCGAACTGAAGGCCTTGCGCGGAAAAATGGATGAGCGCGCCACACCACGATGAGTCCAAGGCGGGAGAAACTGGAACGACCGGGAGCCAGAACAGATTTAACCAAAGCAGCCCGAAGGCGAGCGTTACCAGAACGGTGGCGGCCCGCGGCCTTTGCAAGAGGGATTTGAGAGTGGAGAGGGAGACCGAGGTAATAGACCAGGATGACTACCCGATTGGCCCTCCCTCGGGCAACAGTATTGAACTTGCGCGACCGCGGCAGGGTCCGTCAGGCGCACCTGGCTGCGACTGAACGACCCGCGAGAGCTGCCAGACCGCCGGTCTCAGTAGTTGTATACTTCAATGACGCCGACGCCTGTTCCGCTGTTCTTGCCGCGAAGAATTGTGGTGTACGCCCCGGGCGCAGGATTCGTCATCAGAAGAGCTGATTCCGCGTCGACGGATGGCTGCAAACCGGTGGCCATAATCGCAGCCTGGTTTGTCCTCCAATCGTCGTTGGAGTCGATGAGAGTGCCATTGGAATTGTAAAGATCGAGCATGGGATCCGACAACGGATTGGAAATGCCGAAGGCAACGAGCGATGGGCCAATGCCGCGGATGACGACGCTCGAAGCACCGGTGCCTCGGCCCAGAATGAATCCACCGATCATCACGTTATCGCCCGTCTGGACGAACCCGCGAGTGGAGATATTTGCGAGCTTGGAACTGGTGCCGGCATCGAGGTCATAAGCTTCCACCACGGCGATCCCGGTCGCGTTGTTCGCCCCGCGAACCACTGCCGTGTACGCGCCAGGATTTAATAGCGCAACAATGGCCGATTCTGCGTCGTTCGAGGGGGCTACGGCGCTGGCTTGAATGTCGATGCTCTGGGCGGAAGTGAGAAGGCCACCAATCTGGGTCGAACGCCAGTTATCGTTGTTGGCGACTATCGCCCCGGTTGCATCGTGCAACTCCAAGACCGGATCCTGCAGTGCGCCCGCAACAGGCAGAGACGGGCCGATCGCCCGGATGATTACGTTCTTTGGAGTCGCTCCCTGAATGATCAGACCACCAATCAAAGCGCCCTGGCCGGTGCCGACCGGGAGTCGCGTGGAAATGTTAAGCGCGATCGCTGGCGGCGGGACGGTTGCGAGAGAGAGCCCTCCTACCGCGAGAGTATGACTACCATTGAGCGGTGTCGATATGACGCCAGTGCTGCTCGCCGGCGGGGCACCGTCCAGGAGAGGCGCTCCACCGCTCGATGCGTAACCAAGAAATGCTGGGATTGGGACGGTTTCGCCGGGCGCGCCCGACAAGGCGGTCGTGGCTGGCACCATCAAGATGGCTCCGGCGACTACCGGTGCGGTCCGCCCAATGTTGGCAACGGGGGCCTTCACACAGGTGCTGTTATCGGCGAAAGTCAACGTCAAAGCGTTGACTTGGGCAACGGTCTGGCTGCCGATGGGGGCATCGAAAAAGTACGCGCTCTGGTCGGAGGGAAAAATCTGATTGGACTTGTATTGCAGCCGGTTGAAAGGCGCCGAGGTCCGATAACCGTCGTAAATTGTCGCGGGACTTCCCGTGTTGTTGCTAAAGATGGAATCCTGGATCGTTCCAGTCATATCCGTCGGAGGCACTCCACCACCACCGGCATCGGCCGTCGTCATGAGCGCAGAGCCGCCGCCGGCGCCCGTGATTCGATTTTCAACAAATGCGCCGCCGGTGAGGTTCAGGTTGCCTCCAAACATGGTGAGACCACCGCCTAACAAGCCGGCGGTGTTTCCGGCGAATGTCGTGTTTGTCACCGTGATACTGCTTTGGCGAACCAGTTCAAAGCCGCCGCCGAATTGAGATGCTCCGCAATTTTCGACAATGGACTGAGTCGCATTGAGCGTGACAAAATCGCCGGTCAACGCGCCGCCCGTGCCGTTGCCGTGGGTGTCGTTCGCGGTGAGATCAGCGAACACCAGCCGGGTCAGGTTAACGGAAGCGCGATTAATTTCCGGGGTCCCATTTTGCTGAACGCCCAGCCCGTACATCGAATGCAAATCGCCCGCGACAAAAATCCCGCCACCCTGGCGCGCGGAAGCGCTCGCGCCCGGACCGCGAATCAGGCAATCCGTCATGGTTAATTTCGCGGAAGGCCGGTTGATCGTTCCTCCGCCGGTGCTGGCGTCAGCGTTGTCGTCCGAAAGCACGAAAATCGCGCCGCCCAAACCATCCGGGCCGTCTGCTCCGGTGGCCTGGTTGTTCTGGAAAACGCAACCCGTGAAATGGTTGTCGGTGCGATAACCGGCGATGGCTCCCCCTTGGTTGGCTGAGTTATTGATGAACCGGCTGTTGTAAAAACGTCCTCGCGTCTGATCCTCGAGTTGGATCGCGCCGCCAGACGTGGGCGCCGTAAGGGTTCCGTTCGGATCGCGCAAAACAAAATTACCGGTGAAAAGGCAATTGGCGACCGTGAGATCCATCGCCGGAGTAGTCACTGGATCCTGCCAGGGGCCATAAACGTAGATTGCGCCTCCGACGTATCCCGCCTGGTTGCTTTCGAAACGGGAATTATCGATTTGGATGGTGGACGCGTTTCCGTTGATCGCTCCGCCCGCGGAAAACTCCGAGTGCCCCGGAACGTTCACCCGGTTCCCCACGAATTGGCTGCTACGGATAAAAACGCGCGACCGGTCCGCGCTCAAAGCGCCGCCAAAATGTTTCGAGCTGTTGTTGGTCCAGGTGCAGCCTTGAAATGAGACGGTGGAGAGAGAAATCCAGAGGGCGCCGCCACCTGTGCTGGGTCCGTTCGCGGCGTTATTCTGGAACGTGCAGGAGGTAAAGGTAGCCTGGACGTGGTCCATGCTCATCGCACCGCCGTGGTAATTTTGGTTCGAAACGCCATCGGCGAAGGTGAGATTTTCGAAGGACACCGGTTGGGGCGTCGTGAAAGTGAGGATTTCGCTAGATCCGCTACCGCTTAGCACCGGAGCCGCGCCGCTGGCGGCACGGATGGTAAAGCCCTTCGTTCCACCGCCCACGGCGGGAAAAATGGTCCAGCCGCCGGAAGGCGCGTAGTACGTTCCAGCGGCCAGCTCAATCACTCCGCCTTCCGGAACCGCGGCGAGAGCATCCTGGAGCGAGCCGCCTGGGCCAACGTGGATGATTGTTTGAGCCTGAGACGAAATGGCCACGGCGAAAATGCCGATGGAAACGGCAAGTTGGAAGCACCGGCGCGCCATTTTGGAAGACAAGAATGAATAAGACATTGAGTTGGTAGAAGGACGGCGGCGCGCCAGAGGTTTGCTCGCGAACCGCCAGGTTAAGTCAGCTAATTTTGCGCCAGTAAAAATCGGGGTTTACCGCTCCCAAAGTGATCTCCCGGGAGATCGGTTAACCCCTACCTGCCGCGCGGAAACGGCAGAACGGTGCACAAACGTTGGCCGCTAACTTAACCCCGCTTGACCCGTTTGTAATCCCCTTTGCTGAAGTACTTTTCCAGCCAGACGTACAGACAAATGAAAAGATAACGGCTGCCCATCTCCTGGATTTTAAGTTTGGGCGTGCCGGTGCGCCGGTTGCGCCAGGTGATCGGCATCGTGGTCCAACTGAAGCCGCGCACGATCGCCTTGAGCGGAAGTTCCACCGTGATGTTGAAATGGGGCGCGATCAGAGGACGGCAGCCTTGAATTACTTCCCAGCGATAGGCCTTAAAGGCGTTGGTCGTGTCGTTGAGTTTGATCCGGAAAAGGACCCTCAGGAAAAAATTGGCGAGGCGATTGAGGAGCAATTTGATCCTGGGATAATCGATCACACCTCCGCCCTTGATGAACCGGCTGCCAAAGACGCAATCGTAGCCTTCGTTCAATCGGTTCCAGTACCGCACGACATCGCGGCAATCGTCGGATTCGTCCGCCATCATGATGACCACCGCGTCGCCATTCATTCGATCGAGACCCCAGGTGACGGCCCTTCCGAAACCATTCGGACCCGGGTTTTGGGTGGGACGCAAATTGGTAACCCGCGTGCGTACCTCCTGAAGAATCTCCCAGGTGCGGTCGGTGCTTCCGTCATCCACCACAATGATCTCGTGCGGGATGTTCTGGAGTCGCAGCTCGATGTGAAGGTGCTCGACCGTGGAGGCGATGCATCCCTCTTCGTCGCGCGCCGGGATGACGATCGAGAGAAGTTTCAGCCCGCCGTCACTGGGATCGCTCATAGCGTGGCGGACGTCTCCAGCCAGCGCGGATTCGCTTCGGCGTGTCGGGCGATTTCGTCCAGGATCGTTTCGAGGGACTGGGCCGGCCGCCAGGCCCACGTTTCTCCGGCCAGCGACGAATCCATCGCCAGCCAGGGAACGTCAAAGGGACGGGGTTGAGCGTCACTCGTCACTGGATGAGGGCCAAAACGGTCCGCGCACCATTTGCTCAATTGCGCGAGCGACATGCTGTTTTCCATTCCTCCGCCGAAATTCACCACCCGTGGTTTTCCCGTCTCTGCCGAAGCGAACTGCTTTTCTAAAACAGGAAGCAAATCCCGCGGATGAAGGCAATCCCGGGTTTGATGGCCGGCCCCGTCGAAGCCGATGTACTTTAGCGGCTTGCGCCTGAGATAGCTGTTAATCCAAAAGGAGAAAATTCCCTGATCTCCCCGGCCGAACTGGCCGGCACCGGCGAGTACGCCGCACCGGTTTATCCAGACCGGGAACTCAAAGGTTTCGCCATATTCCAGCGCAATGGCTTCCGAGGCCAGCTTCGAGCTTCCGTAAAGCGAGAGAGGCGGTGTCGTCGAAAACGCTTCCGTGACGCCGCGAGGGCTTACCCCCGGCGGAAGCGTCTTGCTCGCGTCCGGTGCAAAGGCGTCGTTTTTTACCACGACGGGAATGCTGGCCAGGCCTCGGATCGAATAGACGCGACTCGTGCTCAACAAAACGAAGCCCGCGCGGTATCGCTTGGCCAACTCCAGCAGGTTGACGGTTCCGTAAAGATTGTGCTCGAGCAACTGGCGGCTGCTGGTTGTTCCATCAATTCCCGCCAGCACGCTCGGGTTGGCCGCGGCGTCGATGATCCAATCGATGGCGGCGATGGAGTCCAGGTCGCTGGCTGAGCGGAGATCGGCATGGACGAGTTTCACTCCCCGTTGGCGCAACGGGTCGATGTTCAAATGGCTGCCCGCTCGGCTGAAATTATCGACCCCGGTAATCTTGAGAGTGGAATCAAGATCGAGCAGGCCGTGGGCAAGATTGCTCCCCGCGAAACCGCAGATTCCGGAGAGGAGAATTTTCATTTCGGCGCGCTTGTTCTCATTTGCTCCCCGGTTTGACCGCGGGAATCTGCGTCAGGTCCGCCGGCAGGTTATCGGCGTCGAAGTTTTCGACGTTCATCTCGATCAGGCTGACGAAGGGACAGCCAAAATCGGGGCGTTTGCCGCCGCTTCGATCGACGATCACCCCGATGGCGGCGACAACTCCGCCCCGCTCGCGCACGATATCGAGGGTTTGCTGCACGCGTCCGCCGCGCGTGACCACGTCTTCGGCCACGATGAATCTTTCGCCAGGGCCGATTTCGAAGCCTCGCCGCAACACCAGTCCGCCGGCCTCTTTCTCCGCAAAGATGTGGCGTTTCCCCAGTGCGCGTCCCACTTCCTGACCGACAATAATTCCGCCCAGTGCGGGCGAGATTACCGCGTCACACTCGAAGTCAGCCAATTTGTTCGCGAGCCGGGCACACACATCCGCTGCGATCCGAGTGTGCTGCAGGAGCAAAGCGCATTGAAAAAATTGCCGGCTATGCAGCCCCGATCGCAGGACAAAATGACCGTCGAGAAGTGCGCCGGTCTGGCGAAAAAGCGCAAGCAGATCATCGCTCATGCGGTGGTGGGCTGTTCCTACCCGGAAGTGTCGCTGACGGTTTTGCCGCCGCGGGCGTCGCTTTCACCGGCGAAGGCAATCGCCTCGATTTCGACGCGGGCATTCTTCGGCAGGGTTGAAACTCCGACGGTTGAACGCGCGGGCGGTTGGTCGGCAAAATAGGTCGCGTAGACCTCGTTCATTTTTTGGAAATCGCCGAAGTCCGCCAGGAAAACGGTGGTTTTGACCACGTGCGCGAGCGTTAGCCCCTCGGCCTTGAGGATTGCGGTCACGTTATCCAGCACCCGACGGGTTTGTTCGGCAATATCTTCCGAGACGATTTGCCCGGTCACCGGATCGAGCGGCACCTGGCCGGCACAAAATATCATCGAGCCGGCGCGCACTGCCTGCGAATAGGGCCCGATCGCGGCCGGAGCCGCAGTGGTGGAAATGATCTTCTTCATCCGGCGACCTTAGCGGGAAAAGCATTTCACACAATCTTCAGAGTTGCGTCATGACTTGTCATCCCGAGCCGCATAGACGGCGAGGGACCTCCCAGGCGCTCAAGCGCTTCCGCGAAACTTGACGCGGGCTCCGTCATTGAACGCCTGAAGGCCCGCGGTAGCGCAAATTCCAACTGTGGGGTTCCTCGCCGTCTGCGCGGCTCGGAATGACAACGCGGGAGTGCCCACGGTTGTTTCTCACCGAAATCCGTCAATATTAGCTGTCCCATTATGGTTGGCTGGATTCTCAAGAAGATACTCGGATCGAAAAATCAGCGCGAAATCAAGCGCATGATGCCGATGGTCCGTCGCATAAATGAGTTCGACGAGCAGTTTAAATCGCTCTCCGACGACGACCTGCGCGCGAAGACCGCTGCCTGGAAAGCCGAGCTCGCCGCCATGCCTGAGCTGACCGATCGGTGGCAGAAGCTGGATGAAATCCTGCCGGAAGCGTTTGCCGTGGTAAAGAACGGGGCGCGTCGCCTGACGGAGAGCCAGCACAGCTTCTCCGTCTGCGACCAGCCCATGACCTGGAACATGGTCCACTTCGACGTGCAGCTGGTGGGCGGCATGGTTTTGCATCGGGGCCGCATCGCGGAAATGGCGACCGGCGAAGGCAAGACCCTGGTCGCGACCCTGCCCCTTTATCTGAACGCTCTCACCGGTAAAGGCGCGCACTTGGTGACCGTGAACGATTACCTGGCCCGACGCGACGCCGAGTGGATGGGCGAGCTCTATCGCTTTCTCGGGCTGACCTGCGGCTGCATTCAGCACGATCAACCGCCGGATGTTCGCCGCGAGCAGTACGCGATGGACATCACCTACGGCACCAACAGCGAGTTCGGCTTCGATTATTTGCGCGACAACGGCATGGCCACCACGCGCGAGCAGCAGGTCCAGCGCGGTTACAATTACGCCATCGTCGATGAAGTCGATTCCATCCTGATCGACGAAGCCCGGACCCCGCTCATCATCAGCGGACCCTCCACGGTTTCGACCCATCAGTACGATAAATGGAAGCCGCTGGTCGATCAGCTGGTCCGCAAACAGACCATGCTGGCCAACCGTCTCGCGAGCGAGGCCAAGGAGCTTTTCGAACAAGGAAAAGACGAGGAGGCCGGTCTCGTCATGTTCAAGGTGAAACTGGCCCAGCCCCGGAATAAGCCGCTCCTGCGCATGATGGAGGACCCGGAAAAGCGCAGGATGTTGGAAAAGGCCGAGCTCTCGTTCTTCCAGGACACGCGCAAGGACGAACTCTTCGCCCTGAAGGAGGAGCTCTTCTTCACCATCGACGAAAAATCGAGCGAGTCCGACCTGTCCGAGCAAGGACGCGCCTTCCTCAATCCCGATGAGCCGGATTCCTTCGTCCTCCCGGATTTGATTAACGAGTTCACGGAAATCGACCTGAACCCTTCGCTTTCAGACGAGGAGAAGGAGAAAGCGAAAATCGAGCGCCAGCAGCATTGCGATGCGCAGGCGGAACGGATTCACAACATCTCGCAGTTGTTGCGGGCTTACTGCCTTTTCGAGAAGGACGTCGCCTACGTCATCGAGGAAAACAAAGTCGTCATCGTCGACGAATACACCGGCCGCAAAATGCCGGGCCGGCGCTGGAGCGACGGTTTGCACCAGGCGGTTGAGGCGAAAGAAGGGGTGCAGATCGATCGGGAAACCCAAACGCTCGCCACGATCACGATCCAGAATTACTTCCGGCTCTATCACAAGCTGGCGGGCATGACTGGCACGGCCGATACCGAGGCGGCCGAGTTTCACGACATTTACAAACTGGACGTAAACGTTGTTCCGACCAACCGGCCGGTCGCCCGCAAAGACGCCAACGATCGGATCTACAAGACGCGTCGCGAGAAGTACAACGCGGTCATTAACGAAATCAAGGAATGCCACGCCCGATCCCAGCCGGTCCTGGTCGGCACGGTGAGCGTGGAGGCTTCCGAGTTACTGAGCCGGATGTTGAAGCGGGAAAAAATCCCGCACAACGTGCTCAACGCCAAGTATCACATGCAGGAGGCAGAGATCGTTCAGCGCGCGGGCCAGCCGGGGACCGTAACGATTTCCACTAACATGGCCGGCCGCGGCACGGACATTAAGCTCGGCGAAGGCGTCGCCGACCGGGGCGGACTTTTCGTGATCGGCACGGAGCGGCACGAGTCGCGCCGCATTGACCGGCAGTTGCGCGGCCGTTGTGCGCGCCAGGGCGATCCGGGTGGTTCGCGCTTTTACGTAAGCTTCGAGGACGATCTGATGCGCAACTTCGGCGCGGCCGATCGCATGACGAAAATTATGGAGCGGTTCGGCCTCGAGGAGGGACAGGAGCTCGAACACCCGTGGTTGAACAAGTCGGTCGAAACGGCGCAAAAGCGCGTGGAGCAGCGCAATTACCTCGCTCGAAAGCGCACCCTCGATTTCGACGACGTCATGAACAACCAGCGTGAGGTTGTTTACACCTACCGGAACGAAACCATCGATTCCGATGACCCGCGCAAGCTCATCTACGAAGTCATCGGCGAAGCCGTTCCGGCAAAGGTGAGCGATCTGCTGGAAACGGGCGCCGATGGCGAAGAGAAAAACTATTCCGCCCTCTTGAACTGGGTGAATGTCACGTTTCCCCTTGGTCTGACGAGAGAAAAAGCGCAGTTCGAAACGCGCAGCGTCGAGGAGAACGCGCAATTTCTGATCGAGAAGATCAAGGCGTCTTACGAGCGCAAGTCGAGCCACGAAGAGCCGATGGCGGTCAAGAGCCTCGAGCGCTATATCATCCTGAACGCAATCGACCGGCTCTGGCAGGAACATCTCTACGCGATGGATTCGTTGCGCGAAGGCGTCTATCTCCGGAGTTACGCGCAGAAAGATCCGCTGATCGAATACAAGACCGAGGCCTACGACATGTTCGTCGAGCTGATGGCGAACATTAAGAACGAGGTCCTGCACAATCTTTTCCGCAGCACCTCGAACTTGCAGGCGTTCGAGAATTTCCTTTCGACTCTGCCGCAGTTTCTTCTGCGCGAACATGCGCCGTCGGCCCCGACGGCGACTGGCAATACCTCAGATGGCGTCCCTGGAGATGCCAACGGCGAAGGCGAGGTAAAGCTCGATCTCGGTCCGGCGCGCCGGGAATTGCCAAAAGTAGGACGGAACGAACCCTGCCCCTGCGGCAGCGGCAAGAAATTCAAGAACTGCTGCGGGCGCACCGCGTAGCCGATGTAGTCGCGCTTCTGTGAAGCGCGTGGGGGAGCAGGTGTGTGCTACGCTGTAGCCGCGCCTCTGTGAGGCGCGTGGGGGAGGGCGTGCAATACTTTTCCGCGATGCCCGGCCCACCCTCCTTCGCGTGGCTTCGGCTCGGCCCGCAGGGCCGCGGCTACAGCGGAAACACGAGCTCTAGCGTCGCCCCTTTCGGCAGGGCTCTCCACCGGGCGAATAGTTCCTCGATGCGCGACCGAACTCTGGTGAGATCGGCCTCTGTTAACCGGCGGGGCTCGGGCAGCTGCCGAGTTTTAGCGAACGCTGCGGCCAGGCTGTTGAA
>QHMY01000256.1 GCA_003218305.1 Verrucomicrobiota bacterium | reverse complement strand
TTCGGCGAGGGCCTGTTTCAGCGCGACCGTCTTCAGTTCGTGCGTCACGGTGACCGGGTCGTGGGTTTCGTAACCGATCCCACCAGCCCGCGCCTCCGTATTGATCTTCACGATCAACCGAATGCCATATTGAGCGACTGCCCAATCCCGAAACTCCAGCATCTCCGGAAATTCGTAGGTCGTGTCGATGTGAAGAAGCGGAAATGGGATCTGGCCGAAGAAGGCCTTGAGCGCCAGCCAAAGCAGCACGTTCGAATCCTTCCCCATCGACCAGGGCATCGCCATGTTCTTGAAGGCGTGATTGGCCTCGCGGAGAATGAAAACGCTGTGATTCTCCAGCGCGTCGAGATGCGAACTATTACCGATCATGAACTGGACTCGCTCGGGAGTGATACACCGTCGTTCCGGCGGCAAAGCATGAGGAGAGAGCCGGCAATCGGGCTCGAACCGATGACCTGCTGATTACAAATCAGCTGCTCTACCAACTGAGCTATGCCGGCAACAACGCGCGCATTGTAGCGCACCGACCAGTTCGCGACAAGCGGGCGGCCTACAGGCGGGACCGGATGTCCACCGTGAGCGGCTCCGCCGTCTCGAGGTTCTTGATCACTGTGCTTAGGTAAACGGACTCCGGATAAAACGCTTTGTACTTCGTGATTTCGGCCCGATTCATCACGCGAAAGCCATAGCGCTCGAACATCTTTTCGCCGCGCCGGCTCGCGAACGTGACAATTTGCCCGAAAACCTGCCTTTCGCCGCACCGATAGAGATAACTCAGATACGCACTCATCAAGGAACGCGTGGTCGACATCTTCCGCGCTTCCGGCAGCAAATTGATGTGGAAATGAGGCGTGCGCCGCGGCGCGGCCGGGACTTCGCGCCAGCCATTACTCAGGACCCAGCGAACGAACCGGCGCGAGTGATCGTTGTAACGATGATACCGCAGCATCGCGCGAAAACCGAGCACGAGGTTCTGCTGAAAGGAGTAAAGCTGATTGAACAACGGCCGGCGCGAACCGAGCAAGTAACCGCAAATCTCGCCGTCCAGTTCGATCACAAACGATGATTCCGGCTCGTGATCCGTGTAATAGGTAGTGAGGAAATCGGCGAAGAGTTCGTGATCTTCATAAACCGGATCGATCGGCTCCCCCAGGAAGCCAGTCTGGCAGCAAAGGCGCCGCACGGCCGCGCGGTCGGTGGCGCGGTAGCTGCGAATCACAAATGCTTTTGAGTCCTTCATCGGCTTAACGTTGCCGGTAGTGTGCGCAGACCTCGCGATAAATGCAAAACAGTCCCTCAAAAATTCGTGGCCACGCATATTGCTCCGCCGCAACCCTCGCCGCCAGCGCGCCGGCGCCCCGCAAGTCCCCGCCGGAGAACTCTTCCATCGCCGTGGCCAGAGCCGCCGGAGTGTTTTCCCCGGCCCACGATCCCTGTTCGTGAAAAATGATCCGGTCCATATAGGAGCCGCGAATTCCGACGACGGGCGTGCCGCAGGCCTGGCTCTCCAGCGCCACCAGACCAAAGGTTTCCTGAACCCCGGGATGCACCAGCAAGTCAGCCGCGCGATAATAGCGCGCCAGCTCGGCGGAATCGGTGCAGTACTGGATCCATTTCACGTTCCCGGTTGATGCCTGCAGCTGGCGCAACTGGGGGCGTTGCGGGCCGTCACCGATGACAAGAAGTTCGAATTCATCCGGCCGGCGTTTCGCCAGGATTTCGAAGGCGGTGAAGAGCGTGGCGGTGTTTTTTTCCGGAGCGAGCCGTCCCACATAAAGAAGGAGTTTGCGGCCTGGCTCGATTCCCAAAGAGTCTCGAGTCTGGATCGCGTCATCCGGCCTCGGAGAAAAGGTTTCCGTGTTCACACCGAGGTTTACGGTCCGGACGTTGCGAACCCCCCAGTCTTCCAGGATGCGGGCCAGGGCGGGTGAAGGGACGAAGGTCTCCTCAAATCGGTTGTAGAGCATGCGGACATATCCCTGGGCGGCGCCGCGGAGGAATCTTGCCGGCCCGCGCAAATAAGCTTCGGGAAAGTGCGAGTGATAAAATGCCACCACGGGAATTCTCAGCGCCCGTCCAAGCGACGACGCTCTCCAGCCCACCTGATACGGGTCTCCCGACTCGATGATATCCGGCCGTTCGCGTTCCAAAATTTCGCCGAGTGCCCGGAGATTCACCAAGGCGCGATATCGCGCCGACCGGGAAACCAGGGGCGAACGAATGGTGTAGATTCGCGATCGTCCCTCCCCCATGACCTCCGTTCTTTCACCCGGGATAATGAGAACGTGTTCGTCGTCCGGCTGAGCCATGACGTAGTTGATCTTTTCGTGAACGTAGCGTTTCACGCCACCGCTGAGGGGCGAGTAGAACTGGGTGACGTCGCAGATCCTCAAGAGATTTGCGATTTGCGATTGGCGATTTGCGATCTCGCAAGCGTGGCAGACGCGGTTTTCTTCGATGCTGCCGTAATCGCGACAATTTCACCGGCTTCGGCGAGCAATGGCTGGATCTGCGCGGCAGTTAGCAAGGAGCCTTCGATAATTAATTCCAGCCAAAATGCGGTTTCATCCGCTTCCTCCTCGACCGTCCCGAGCTTCGCGATGAACTCGGCTTTCGATCGAGAACGGCAGGCTGCGCGATAATTAGCCGCGACCGACGTACCACTTCGCATCAACTGGCTCGCGATGGCCCGTCCCTGAATGCTCTTCGGCAAAGCGCCCACAAGCTTCATGATCCGCAATGCGACCTGTTTGGTCCGTGCAATCATTTCCCGCTCGTTCATGGGGTTCCCTCAATCGCAAATTGAAATTCGAAATTCGCAAATTGCAGACTACTTCTCCAGCCCGCTCAGATATTTCTCCGCTTCCAGCGCCGCGGCGCAGCCGGAGCCGGCCGCCGTCACGGCCTGCTTGTAGACGCGGTCAGCCACGTCGCCCGCGATGAAAACGCCGGGGTGTTTGCTTTCCGCGAGATGTCTGGCGAGCAGGTAGCCATCAGGATCGGTCTCCAGTTTTCCCTGAAACGCCTTCGTGTTGGGATCGTGCCCGATGGCGACGAAGACGCAGGCCACGGGCAGCTCGCGCTCTTCGTGCGTCGCCACGTTGCGCAACATGACAGCGGACATTTCTCCCTTCTCGTCAGGAAGGTATCTCGTCACTACCGTGTTCCAGATCGGCTCGATCTTATCACACGCGAGCACACGGTCGGCCATGATCTTCGAAGCACGCAGTTTGTCGCGACGATGAATCAGATAAACCTTTGAAGCGAACTTGGTGAGAAAGAGCGCCTCTTCCGCAGCCGAATCTCCACCGCCGATCACGCAAACAGGGACGTTCCGATAAAAAGCGCCGTCGCATGTGGCGCAGGAGGTCAGTCCATGGCCGATCAGCTTCTCTTCGTTCTCGAGCCCGAGATAGCGGGCCGCGGCGCCACTGGCGATGATTAGAGCGCGCGTCTCGAGCCATTTCTCGTCGTCCAGCTTGACCCGGATGTGGTCGGCGAGTCCTTCAAAGTCCGTCACCTCAGAATAGGAAAAGCGCGCGCCGAATTTTTCAGCTTGCGCATGCATGTTCATGATCAACTGGGGCCCGTCGATGCCGTCGGGAAAGCCGGGGAAATTTTCGACGAGCGTGGTGGTCGAGAGTTGCCCCCCGGGCTGGCGCCCTTCCAGCACCAGCGGATTCAGGTTGCCTCGAGCGGCGTATATCGCCGCGGTCAATCCCGCGCAGCCGCTGCCCACGATAATCACTTTTTCCATCTCCTGACGTTAGCACGCCCCGCCCCGCTTCAAAGGCCGCGGCTTTCTTTGCTCCGCGGTTGACCCTCTCTATTTTGCCCGATGCCGGAACTGGCCGAGGTCGAATTCTTTCGCAAGCAATGGGACCCCGGGCTGGGACAAAAGGTCGTGACAGTGCAGCTTCATCCGCGGAAAAGGATCTTTCGCGGGACTGACCCACGAAAGATCGTGGAAAGCTTACCGGGCCGCCGTTTCCTTCGCTCCTACGCGCGGGGCAAACGAATGCTCTTCGAATTTACGGGCGGGAATTGGATCGGCCTCCATCTCGGCATGACCGGCAAATTACGCACGGAGCCGGCCGGCTTCCGCCCGGAGAAGCATGATCATTTCGTCCTGCAGCAGACCCGTCAGGCTCTCGTTTTCCGGGATGCGCGTCTCTTTGGACGGGTTCGTTTTCACCAGGGAAAGAGCGAACCGGCCTGGTGGCGCTTGGGAGGACCTGAGATCGCTTCCGCCCAGTTCGACCGACATTTCCTGGACGCGTTCCTCAATCGCCACTCGCGGGCGCCGATTAAGGCGGTTGTTCTGATGCAGGACGGGTTTTCCGGCATCGGTAATTGGATGGCGGATGAAATCCTGTGGCGCGCCGGGATCGAGCCCTCGGTTCGGGCCGGCGAGTTATCCGCACGGCACCGCGCGCGGCTCCTGCGAGAGACTCGCTTTGTTGCCAGCGAGGCGCTCCGCGTCATCGGTCCTGCTTTCGCCGATCCGCCCCCGGATTGGCTCATTCATCAAAAGTGGAAACGCGCCGGCGTTTGTCCGCGCCATAAATCGCGTCTGCGGAAAGGAACGCTCGGAGGAAGAACAACGGCATGGTGCCCACTCTGCCAGAAAAAATAGCAGGAAGTTCTTAACACCGTTCTTAAGATTTAATCTTTAACGAAGATACCTCTCTTCATCTTAACGGAGCGAACAAGTGGGAGAGAATTCGATTTTGCACTGGCAAAAACCCACTCCAGAGACCTGTTGATAAGATCGAGTGGAAGGCTCCACAAGGAACGCCGCGTCAGAGTTAAGCGAGGCTGTTCAGGTTTGTTGGATCTTATTGGACGCTTGTTGAGCGATCGTTTAACAACCGCGTGAAGGCGCGGTCTGGTTGACCAAATCATTAGGCAACCGTAATCGCACCGTAAATGGATTTGCTGGACGAATTGCAAAAGCAGGTCCTGTGCGGCGATGGAGCGATTGGGACACTGCTGTTGGAGCAGGGCATCCTGTTGGAGCGTTGCTTCGAAGAGCTTTGCGTGATCGAGCCAGAGCGGATCGAGAAAATTCATCTGGAATACATCGGGGCTGGAGCGCGGATAATTAAGACCAACACCTTTGGAGGGAACGCAGTCCGCCTGGCACGGTTCGGCTTAGAGAAGCGCGTTGAGGAAATCAATGGCGCGGCGGCGAGAATTGCCCGGAGGACGGCCCTGGGGAAGGCGATCTATGTCGCTGGCAGCGTGGGTCCGCTTGGCCTTACTGCGGATGAAGCAAGAGATCGTGGGATCGATCGCGGCGACTGTTTTCGCGAACAAATCGGCGCGCTCCTGGAGGGTGGAGTCGATTTGATTTTCTTCGAAACGTTCACGGACTTAGAAGAAATGGAGATCGCCTTCCAGGCTCGGAGAGAGATCGACGATGGTCTGGCGATCTGTTCCTTCGCTGGTTCGCCCGACGGCCGGCTTGCGGCCGGGACGTTGCTCGTGGAGGGATTTGCGAAGCTGCGCGAGCTCAATGCTCAAATGGTCGGAGTTAACTGCGTGAGCCCGGAAGAGATCGTCCAGTTAATCCCGCCCGGGCCAGGCGATTATCTTCTTTCCGCTTATCCCAATGCCGGGTATCCGACGTCGCACGAGGGCCGTTTGCTTTACCCCTCTCGCCCTGAGGATCTCGCGAAAGTCGCGCGACGCCTTATAGCGGGAGGAGCGCGCCTGGTCGGGGGATGCTGCGGAACAACACCGAAGCACATTGCGTCGATCGCCGCTGAGATTGCGGGAATGCAGGAAAAATAAAGCGGCGCGAGAGCGATAGCGACCTGTTCAGAGATGCATCGCGGTGGCCTCGCGGGATTTGCGCGAGACGATTGCAGCGATGAGGGTGTGGCGATGGTGCAAATCCGCCGCGCAATTATCGTTCAACTTGGCGGGCTGCTTATTGTTGCGATCGCGCTCTTCATCGTTTCACGCCTTTTCCCTGTCGTGGATATTCTGGCGTCGATCCAGCAGCAGGTCATGCACTGGGGAGCATGGAGCGCCATCTGTTATCCGTTGCTCTACGCATGTTGTAACGTCCTTCTCCTGCCTGGCGGCGTGCTCAGTGTCGGCGCGGGCTTTTTCTTTGGGCTCTGGTGGGGATTTCTCATCGCCCTCGTAGGCAACGTGACGGGCGCCGCGATCTCGTTTTTCATAAGCAGATGGATCGGGCGCCAATGGTTGAAGAGGAAATTAATGCGAAACCGGACGTTGGTGGCGCTGGAGCCGGCGGTGGAGAGAGAAGGATGGAAGATCATTCTTCTGAGCCAATTGCATCCGCTCTTCCCCACGAGTCTGTTGAATTATCTGTACGGGCTGACTCGAATCCGGTTTCGGACCTGTATGCTTTGGGTGGCGATCGGTCAGGCCCCGGGTCTTTTTCTTTATTCTTACCTGGGAACGTTGGGGCAATTGGGGCTTAACCTGGCGCGGGGTAAGACGCATCCGCGAGCTATCGAATACCTTTTTTGGCTGGGCGGATTTGCGACAGCAGCGATTGTATTAGTTTTTCTGGGGCGAATTGCATTGCGTGTACTCCAAGAAGCGGAAAGAGATGCGGCTGCGTCCGCACGTGGCCAGTCCGAGAACGGGTCGAGTCGCATGTCGCAACGAACAGCGCAACAAGCGGTTAGCGATAGTTGTCGTCAGGAATGTTCCGCGTGGAACAAATGAGCGGACTCGATAAATATGACGTGATTGTGGTGGGGAGCGGTCACGCAGGCGTGGAAGCCGCGCTCGCTTCGGCCCGCCTTGGTTGTTCCACCCTCCTGCTCACGCAAAATCTCGATACCGTGGCCCAGATGTCATGCAACCCGGCGGTCGGCGGACTCGCAAAGGGCCACATCGTCAGAGAAATTGACGCCTTGGGCGGAGTGATGGGCCAGAATACCGATGCGACCGGAATCCAGTTCCGGATGCTCAATCGGACCAAAGGTCCCAGTGTGCGAGCGCCCCGAGCTCAGTGCGACAAGAAAGCGTATCAATTCCGAATGAAGGCGCTCTTGGAGCGAACTCCAGGTTTGGAAATCAAACAGGCGACCGTCTCCAAGATCTGCACCGATGGGGCTGGAGCCGTAATCGGCGTCGAGACCGATATCGGCCTCTCCGTGGCAGGCGCGGCCGTCGTAGTGACGTCCGGGACTTTTTTGCGTGGGTTGCTCCATGTGGGCGAGAATTCCAAGCCAGGCGGACGGATGGCCGACACGAGTTCTGGCCTCAGTGAATCCTTGCGAGGCCTTGGCTTTGAGGTGAAGCGATTCAAGACCGGAACGCCCTGCCGGTTGAGCAGTCGCTCGATTGATTTCGATCAGTGTGAAGAGCAATTCGGAGACGATCCGCCGCCGCGATTCAGTTTCCTGCCGCTCCCCGAGCCGGGTGCTAATGATGTCTTCACGTTAAACCGGGAGCC
>QHMY01000255.1 GCA_003218305.1 Verrucomicrobiota bacterium | reverse complement strand
ACTGCGCGAGAGAATGGCGTTGGGCGTGATCTTCATCGATTCGCGCCGCATCGCTTCCCCAAAACCCGGTATCTCAACGCGCATCATCCCGCGAATCGCTTCCGGCGTGACATCGCGATCCGCCACCCCGGTTCCACCCGTGGCCAGAATGAGCCCACAACCCTGGTCCGAGAATGAGCGAATCGTTTCCCTGATGCGGGCAATTTCATCGGGAACGATCGCTTCCGCGAGAACCTGCCAGCCGTACGTTTCGGCCGCCTCTTTCAGCGCGGGCCCACCGAGATCGCTGTATTCGCCGGCCGCCGCGCGATCGGAGATGGTGATAATGCCAACGGTAATCTGCATGTGTTGAGTTTGGTAAGTTAGAGAGGCCCGAGAAGCTTGTCATCCCGAGCCGCGCAGACGGCGAGGGACCTCGCAGGCGCTCAACCGCTTCCGCGAGTCATCATGCGTCCGTCGTCATTGTACGCCTGATGACTCGCGGCAGCGTAAATTACAACTGCGGGGTCCCTCGCCGTCTGCGCGGCTCGGGATGACAGCGTAGCCACACTCCAGCTACACATCGCGCTTCGTCTTCTCCAGCAGCCGAATGTCGCTGATCCGCATCTCCTTATCCACGGCTTTGCACATGTCGTAGATCGTCAGTAATGCGACCGCCACACCGGTCAACGCTTCCATTTCGACGCCGGTCTGCGCAATGGTTCGCGCCACGCATTTCACCTCCAGCCCCGACTCGGAGGTCGCGATATCGATTCCCACGTGGCTCAGGTTCAGATTGTGGCAGAGAGGAATCAGTTGCGATGTTTGCTTCGCCGCCTGAATCCCGGCGATGCGCGCGGTAGCCAGGACGTTCCCCTTCCCGATCTGATTCTTCCCGATCAGCTCGAGCGTTTCACGACGGAGCTCAATTTTCCCAAAGGCGATGGCTTCCCGCGCGCTGCGCTCCTTGGCGGAAACGTCCACCATTTGAGCGCTGCCGTCATCGGCCAGATGCGTCAATCGATTCACCTTTAGCCCCCGATCGCCACCATCATCCGCCCAGGTTGGTAGCTCTCCCGGAAATCATGCTGTTCCGGTTTTCGCTCCACCACATCCAGAAAGAACCGCTTCAACTCCGCGTCAGTCGCCCCGGCGCGCATCACTTTCATGATGTCGAACTCGAGATAACTTCCGAGGCAGGGCCGGAGCTTACCGTCACAGGTCAGCCGCAACTTGTTGCAGCTCTCGCAGAAATGCAGGTTGCTCATCGCGCCGATAAATCCGACGCGCTGATCGCGGCCTGGAACCTTGTAGTAACTGGACGGCCCATTGGTGCGGAACGTCGGCTCCGGAATCAGGGCACCGTAGCGCGATTCGACGGTCCGCCCCGCTTCCGCGACCGGGAGGAAATTGTCCTCGTGCAAAACGTCGCCGGTGCTCACCGGCATCAGTTCGATAAAGCGCAGCAACAGCTTTCGCGCGGCGGCGAATTCCACGAGAGGAACGAGCTGGTCCTCGTTCCGTCCCCGCATCAGGACGCAGTTCAATTTTATCTGGGGAAATCCAGCGGCGATCGCGGCGGCGATAGCGGCTTCGATTCCCTCCAGCGCCTGGGGCAAATAATCGCGGCCGGTCGTTTGCGCATAGACTTCAGGGTCCAACGTATCGAGCGAGATATTGACAGAGTTCACTCCGGCCGCTCGCAACGCCTGCGCCATAGTCTCTGTAGCCGCTTCGCTGTGCGAAGCGCCTGAACCAGCGTCCAATTTGTGTCCCGCGTCGCCCACAGGGCGACGGCTACAGCGGCTGAGCAATGTCCCGTTTGTGGAAAGACCAATATCGTCAATGCCCGGGATGGATGTCAGGCGTTGAAACAAAGAAAGCACATCCCGCCGCGTGAGGGGTTCGCCGCCGGTGATCCGTACTTTCGAAACGCCCAGCTCCGCCGCGATGCGAATCAACCGCGTGGTCTCTTCATAGGTGAGAACGTCCTCTCTCGGGAGCCATTCCTGTAGTTCGCGCGGCATGCAATAGGTGCAGCGCTCGTTGCACCGATCCGTAATCGAGACGCGGAGATAGGAAATGCGATGTCCGAACCGGTCCTCCATTGAATTCGCAACGTTACGGTTGGCGCGGCGTTCAATCAAGGAAGTGGAACGATTGACTCACATTCGGGAGGCCTGTATGATTTTCAGTATGAAGCGTCAAATTCTTCTGCGGGCGCTGACGCTGGTCACTTCGGCGAGCGCATTGATCCTGACGAGCTGCACGACAACCGAGACGCGCATCAAGGAGCGGCCCGCGGCCTATGCCGCACTATCGCCGTCCGACCAGGCGCTCGTGCAACAAGGACAAGTTCGTGAGGGCATGTCGCAGGACGCGGTCTATATCGCGTGGGGACCGCCCAGCTACCGGCTGCCGGGACGGAACCGCGGGCATGTTGTGGAGACTTGGATTTATGATGCCACGGCCGCGGGTCCTTATCCTGGGCCCTTCTTTTACGGGGCGCGCTACGGATACGGACTAGGGTACGGATCTTATGGCGGACGGCGGGGTCGATTTGGCTATAGACACTCTTACTACGACCCGTTTTACGATCCCTTTTTCTACAACAGCGCCAATATAGTCCGCTATCCGGAGCGGACCGTTTCGTTCCAGAACGGTCGCGCGATCGCATTCCAGCTTCTCCCTTCGCCGCGCTTTTATTAAAGCGACGGTGGCCAGGATCGCGGAATCGCATCCCACTTTCGGCTCGTGCGAGCGTGGCCTACCCGGCCAAGACGGTCGCGTCTTCCAACGGCTGCGTTGTCTCACTCCAAATTCTGAGTCTGACGCGATAGAAGCTCCTTTTCTCCAGCAAATCGGCGGCGCAGGGCACCGCGGTTTGTCGTCGCCAAAGCGGGAATCGTAACCTTTACTGCCTTCTCGAGAGACAACGCATGTCTGCCAGGATTTCGATTCTTCTAATTTATCTTTTCGTCGCCGTTTACCTCTTGCCGATGTTCCCGCATGGCGGCTCGGCCAATGAATTGACTCGCTGGGCTACCGCCGCCTCGCTGGTGGAGAACGGGTCGTTTGAGATCTCCTGGACGGAACCCTTGCTTGGGAAAAATGTGGATACGGCGGTGGTAGGCGAGAAGACCTATTCCAACAAAGCGCCGGGGACCGCTGTCCTGGCCGCGCCGTTTTACGCGCTGAGCCGGATTTTTGTTGGACCGCCCAACGCCTCAAATATTCGGACGAGCTGGTTTCTGATGCGCCTGTTTATTGGCACGCTTCCACTCCTTCTTCTCGGGCTTTGGCTTTATCGAAAAGGGGCTGATGAGTTTTCGCTGGCGACATTCCTCTTCGCGACACCGCTCTTTCTCTATAGCCTGTTGTTCTTCTCGCACGTCTTTGTGGCCGTGCTGGTCTATTTCGCCTTTCGCCTGCTCTATGATGCCGGCGGCGGTTCTCTGAAAAAGTGCTTCTGGGCCGGTGTCCTTTCCGGGGTGGCCGTCACGTCCGAATTCTCCGCGGTCTTTGCGATCTTCGTCTTCGCCGCCGGCCTGCTTTTCACCGGAAAACGAGAACGTTACCGGCGTCTTTCCTATTTCATTCTGGGCGGCGCGCCGTTCGCGTTGATTCTGCTCCTATACAACAACGCGCTTTTCGGTTCCCCGTTTTCGATCTCGTACGCCCACGAGAGTTTTCCCGAATGGGCTGGAGTCGCCAGCCAGGGCGTTTTCGGCATCGGCTTTCCGACCCTCTCAAACGGGATCTTGCTGCTCCTCTCACCGTCTCGCGGTCTGCTCTTTTACTCACCGATTCTCGTTCTTTCGATCATTGTTCTCTTTAGTTCGCGCGAACGAACGAGCCTCCGGCACCGGATCAAGATTTGGGCGGCGATTGTTTCCTTCCTGATCATGTGTGGGCACGGGGCGGCGCACGGCGGCTGGGCGATGGGCGCGAGATACCTGATCCTGATTCTGCCTCTTCTGCTCGACTCGTTTGTCCGCGCCGAAGGTTCCAGGTTCTCCAGCATCGCGCAGGGATCTTTGTTTGCCTCCTCCGTTCTCCTCTGCACGATTCCGGCGCTCACCTTCCCTTTTCCGCCGCCGGAATTCGGGTATCCCCACAACAACTTTTGGAAACCATTTCTCGTTAATGATCATTGGTTCACGCCCACGCTGGCGAACAGTTTCGGTTTGCCCAGTGGTGTCGCCGGCATTGTTCCGGTCCTGCTCGCCTTGCTGGGAGTGATTGGCGTGGTCTGTTGGAAAGCTCGGCAACCGAAGAGCTTTGCTCTTGCCGCCCTGGCCGGCTCGGCCGCCGTTGGAATTTACGTGTTCCTGCCGAATCTTGACGACAAGGAGACGCAATTCAGGCGCGCAACGATCGCCGAGAGATTTTTCCGGCCGGCCAATCGTCTGGAGAGCATTCGCGACGATGCCAGGACCAGCACAGACGCCAAAGCCTTGCAGAGGATCAACGACTTCGAATGGACTATTGCCGACGCGCGCGCCTTTGCCCCCGACGATTTTCCTTACCTCGAAACCAGAGCGCTTACCCCGTCTCCGACCGCGGAATTGAAAAGAGCCGTAGGCTTGCAGAAGGCGGGAAACAGCATTGAAGCCGAACACGTTCTCCAAAGCGGAAAGGAAACGTATTCGTTTGGCCGCTGCGACTTTTCGACCGGTCTTGCCATCGTTTATTACACCACGAACCGGAAAGATCTGGCCCTGCAAGAGCTGGAGAGCGTGCAGTCGCTGGTCGCCAAAGGAGCCCGGCCCAACTGCGTGCGGTCACAGTTTTTGCTTGGTTCGCTTTACCAGGAGTTGAATCGAAGCGAGGACGCACGGCGGCTTTTCCGCGAATTCATGGCGAATAGCGAAGGCGCGACCGACCCCGAGACAAAGAGCTATCGCCAGAAACTCTCCGGAGCCGGTCTTTGAGGCATCGGTTTCGCGGCGCTCCTGGAGAGCCTTGTCGTTCGACCACGAACGCGCGATGCGCCTAGTCGAGCTTGTAAATCTCAATGAGGGCGATGCCGGTGGCGCCGTTCTTTCCTTGTAGAATAGCGGTATAGCTCGTCGGAAGAAGGGTTGCCACGATTGCGGAATCACGGTCGTTCTGCGGCGCCAGGCCAGTGGCGATGATTTCCTGCTCCTGGGCACTCCGCCAGTCGTCGTTCGACGCCAACAGGGTCCCGGAGGCATCACGCAGTTCCAGGACCGGGTCCTGAAGCGAGCCGGGCACACCCAATCCCGCCAGGTCGGGGCCGATCGCGCGCACAATCAATTTCTGGACGGCGCTCCCGCGCACAATTGTCCCGCCGATCAGGACATTGTTGCCGGTGCCAACGTTGCCTCGGGTGGAAATGTTCCGGAACTCCTTGGGAGCGTCCGTGGTGTTTGCCAAGGCGTAAATCTCCACCGTGGCAATTCCCGATGTGCCGTTTACGCCGCTCACGTGAACGGTGTAACTTTGACCGGAGAGCGGGAGAAGAAGCGCGGCTTCTTGATTGTTGGTCGGAGCGGCGCCCGTCGCGATGATCTCCTGTTCCTGCAAGTCGCGCCAATTGTTGTTGTGCCCGACGAGCGTTCCATCAGGCGCTCGAACATCGATCTGCGGATCTGCCAGCGATCCGGGAATGTTCAGCGACGGTCCCAAGGCCCGAATCAGAAATGTCCGTTCGGCTGTGCCGGAACTCAGAATAATCCCACCAATGAGAATGTTATCTCCTGTGCCGACATTCCCGCGGGTCGAGATATTTGCCAGCTCAACCGCCCCGTTTGGAGGGAAGAATTCCGAGGTGTTGCCGGTCGGGTCAGTGGCCGTGGCGGTAATAAACTCATCGGCAGCGGTGGCAACCGGGAAGGCGAACTGAAATGAAACATCCCCCGAACTGTTGGTCGTGACCCCGGTCTGCGTTCCCAGGATCCTTTGTCTCGGCGCGGAGGAAGGCCCGTTCGCAAAGAACTGAAGCGTGAAATCCGTGGAGGGCGTGCTGTTCAAGCCGCCCGAGACGACCGTCTGTCCGGCATTTCGCGCGACCGACATGATGACAGGGAAATTCTGCAGATTATTTGCGCCGGTGTCCCCATCTCCAGGATCGTTTGGGGTCGGTCCATCACCGCCCAGATCAATATCGATCAATGAATTGCCATAAATCAGGTTCGATAAAATGCTGTTCCTGTGCCCGCGTACAAGAACTCCAGTTTCATTGAAGAAGATTAGGTTGCCTCGAATTGTGTTCGATTCGTCGACTTCAATTCCGGTCTCACTTCCGGTAATAACATTGCCGCCGTCCGCCTCAAAGGTGCCAATGAGATTATTGTTAAATGCGAGAATGGCCTGGTCGTTTCCGTAACCTTGCCTCAAAGCGCCGCTGCCATCGGTCCCGAAATAATTTCCGGCTATTGTCCAGTCACGTTGAACAAAGACTCCCGTGCGATTCCCTGAAATAATGTTGCGCGCCGCCGGGAGGTTACCGCCGATCACATCTTGCGTGAGCTGGGTTGAAGGGGCGAAGACACCCAGGTCATTCCCACGCAGGGTGACACCATCCGGCGATAACCCGATGAAGTTGCCTTCAATCCGATTGCCCTTGCGACCGAAAGGGTCAGGGGAGACAACGGCGATCGCCCCCACCCCGATTGTGTTAGAAAACCCGGTGAACGAGAGACCGCGGACCACGCAATTGTCGCCATTGATTGTCACTCCCGAGGACTGCGACGCGAAAGGTCCTCCTCCATCGAGCTGGATCAAAATGACCGCGTCATCTCCCACGCTGAGCGTATTAGCACGGGCGCCCGGTTGCGAATACCCGTCGATCGTGATCGAAGATCCAAGCACAACCCCACCCTTGCTCAAATCAACCTGGTGGACTCCGGGCCCGGGGATCGCGAACACGATTTGGTGCGGACCCTGAACGGAATTGGCATCACTCACGGCCTGCGCGAGGGATCCCGGACCGAACGAATCGCTGCTTGTCACCGTGAAAACCCCGGCCATCAGCGCCCCGGGCAGAAAAAACAGTCCCAACAGGAACATGCAACGTTGCGCCCTAAGAAAATAAGCCATAAAAGAACCCCCCGATTAAGCGATTTGCCCGAGATTCCGCCCTTTAGGTTCGGGAAACAAGGTCGGGTCGGCTGTATGCAACCATCCCTCCTGTTTCCGCACAGCTTTCCTGTGCCTTTCGCCCTAATCTGATACACTCCGTTGATGGCCTACAGCTCATTTCGGCAATTTGTCGACGCCTTGGACAAAGCGGGAGAACTGACCCGTGTTTCCGTCCCAGTTGAGACAGATCTGCTGATTTCGGAATGGGCGAATCGGGAGATGAAATCGCCCGGCGGCGGGAAGGCACTCCTTTTCGAAAAGCCGACGATTGATGGCAAGGCTTCCCAGTTCCCGGTGGCCATCAACACCATGGGATCGCAGCGGCGCATGGCGATGGCGCTGCAGGTCAACAACGTGGAAGACCTGGCCCAGGAGATTCAGCTCATCCTGAAAGCGAAACCGCCGACGGATTTGCGCGAGGGCTGGAGTCTCCTCAAGCAGGGCATTCATCTCCTGCATGCGCGGCCAAAGCATTCGAAGGAAGGGGCCTGCCAGGAAGTGGTGCACCTCCTTGAGGAAATCCCAAGCTCCAAGCCCCAAGCTCCAAGCAAAAGCGGCTCTCAACTCTCAACTAACAACTCTCAACTATCCCTCCGGGACCTGCCCATCCTCAAATGCTGGCCGAAAGACGGCGGGCGTTTCATCACGCTGCCGAATGTGCACACACGCGATCCGGAAACGGGAGCGCGCAATGTCGGCATGTATCGCATGCAGATTTACGACGAACGGACCACGGCCATGCATTGGCAGGTGCACAAGGTGGGCGCTCGTCACGGCAAGAGTTACTACCAACGCAATGAGCGCATGCCCGTTGCGGTCACAATCGGGGGCGATCCGGCTTACACTTTCGCTGCGACCGCGCCGCTGCCCGACGGCCTGGACGAAATCCTTTTTGCTGGATTCCTTCGCAGGAAATCAGTCGATCGTCGAGCTCGATGTGCCCGCAGACGTGGACTTTGTTCTGGAGGGGTATGTGCAGCCGGGTGAAATGCGGCCTGAGGGACCGTTTGGCGATCACACCGGGTTTTACACCGCGGTCGAAGATTATCCCGTTTTTCATTTAACGGCGATCACGCATCGGAAGGATGCGGTTTATCCGACCACCATCGTCGGCATTCCGCCGATGGAAGATTTCTACATGGGCGACGCGAGCGTCCGGATTTTCCTGCCGGTCTTCAAAATGAACTTCCCGGAGCTGGTGGACATGACGCTCCCGCCGGAAGGCGTTTTCCATAACCTCGTTTTCGTCAGCATCCGGAAGCAATACCCGTATCAGGCCTTCAAGGTCATGCACGGACTCTGGGGCATGGGGCAAATGATGTTCAGCAAGTACATCGTGGTGGTGGATGAAGACTGCGATGTGCACAACACCAGCGAGGTCCTTTTCCGCCTCTGCGCCAATACCGATCCGGAGCGTGACAGCACCATCATCCGCAACCCAAGCGATTCGCTCGATCATGCGCCGTCGTCGCAAAACATCGGATCGCACATGGGGTTCGACGCCACCCGTAAACTGCCGGGCGAGAATTATCACCGCACCTGGCCGGAGCTCCTCAAGATGACCGACGAAGCGCAAGCGCTGGTCGATGCGCTAAGACCTTCGGTCTAAATTCGAATACCGAATCTCGAAGTTCGAAACAATCTCAAAGGGTCAAATCCGGGGAAAACTCGAAACATCTCTGCCAAACCCGTTTCGGTCATTCCCGCCCTTCTTAGTCGGTCATTGTTTCGGATTTCGTATTTCGATATTCGGATTTTGCCGCCCTACGGCTTCCGAAAATATCCGCCGCCTACGCTGTCGTCCACCAGACCGCCATGTGGAATCCCGCGCAGGTTGTAAATCTGGTGCGGCGGGTAAGGGCTTTGGTAAAATCCGGGCGTCTCAGTCGGGCGCGCGAAAGGAAATCCGCCGCGTGGTCGTGGCCCGTAACGCACCGCTTCCGCCTCATCGATTGACGCGCCGATAAGGGCGCCCGTGTTCGCGCCAATGACCGCTCCCACCGCAGCGCCCTCCACATGGCCGGTGGCCGCCGCACCCAGGATTGCACCGGTGGCGGCGCCCCAACCGGCGCCTCTGCCGGTAGCCGTGTCGCAGGAGGTAAGAGCAAGGGAGCCAACCCCTAGCAGCGAAACAATTAGCAACTTATTCATCTTCATAATGTCATCCGTGATAAAATTTTTCGAGAAAGGTCTGACGGAAGATCAGTGCCGCGCATTCAAGGAAACTCGAAGAAGTTGGGCGGCGACCCGGCCACTCTTCTCGAGCCGGCTCAACCGATATTCCTTGTCGAAAACACGGAAGCCGTCCGCCTTCATTCGACGCAGCAAGGCCTGATAAACCGACCGCATGATCTCCGCCGCCACCATGGAACGGCGATCCTCCCGCGGCAGGAGGCTGGCCGCGCGAGCGAAAAATTCCTCAGCCCGCGCGGCTTCAAACTCCATCAACCGTCCAAACGGCTCATTCTGTTTGCGCAGACGAAGGTCTTCCTCCGGATAACCGAAACGGGCGAGATCCTCCTGCGGCAAATAAATGCGTCCGTTGGCCAGGTCCTTGCCGACATCGCGAATGATGTTGGTCATCTGCAGGGCCAGGCCGAGCTGGATCGCGTATTCGCGGCAGGCCGGGTTGCGGTAGCCAAAAATCTCAATGCTGACGAGACCGACCGCGCTGGCCACGCGATAACAATAGACCCGTAGCTCCTCAAACGTCTCATAACGGACGTGCCGCAAATCCATTTCCACGCCGTCGATAATTTCCTCCAGCATGCCGGGGATCAGAGAATACTTCGCCATCACTGCGCGCAGGTCGCGGGCCAGCGCGGGTTCGTCTGCCGTGCCTTCCCGGAGCCACTGCCGCCACGCAATCAGATCGCGAGTTTTTTCCTGAACGGTCAGGTCGGTGGAATCAGCGATGTCGTCGATCACCCGGCAGAAGGCGTAGAAGATCGTGATGTCGTCGCGGCGTTCGCGGCCGAGAGCGATGAAGGCGAGGGCCAGGTTCGATTTGCTCTCCCTCGTGATCTTCGCTGCGTTCATTGGGTAGGGACGGCGCGCTGCGCCGTCCGAAACGACTTCATATACCGCGTCTTTCCGTTGGATGCCTGCGGACGCCGCAGCGCGGCGTCCCTGGCATCTGATGCTAATATCGGATCCACGTTTCCTGGTTTGCGCGCGCGGTTTCGCATTGGCGGAACAGACAGACCCACGAGGCCAGCAGCCATCCCGTAATCAGCCCGCGCAAACAAACATAGATTATCTTCCACCCAATCACAGCCACCACCCGGTCCGCAATCGCTCCCCGCATGATGGCATCGCAGGCCATGAGAAAGAAAAAGTGCAGGGCCGCGATGAGCAGGAACCAGCCGAACCGGGGCAGGTTTTGCCGAATGAATTCGTAATGGGCGCGACAGGCGGCACCCAGGGTCTCGTTATGGAGGACGAGCGAAATCTGGACGGAGCAAAAGGCAATGATCAAGACGCTCATGATCAAACGCTCGAGCGGAAGAAAATCGAGCACTCCGGGAATATTCCGGAAATACGCCAGCAAAAGCGGCGCGCGCACGATCAACGTGCTCACGATGACGACGAGGCCGGCCCATTCCAGGACATAACTGAAGCGACGCATCGCGAATCGGAAAAGATCGCCCTCATGGAAGCTCAAGCCCTTGATCCAGGCCAGGCAGACCGTGATCAGGTAAACCTGAATATAAACTCCGAAAAGGTATTCGAAGATGAAAGCAACGGCGTCGATCGTGGCGGAGATCTGCAAACTTCCGGCCATGGGAACCGTCGCCGCCAAACGCCAAAACGCGATCGGTTTCAAGAGAGTGGCCACGACGCTGATCAACAGGATGGCGTAGATGGCGAAGCCCCACCCGCCATATCGCTTTCGCAGCGCGCGAAAGAGAGCGCCGTGGAGGCCGCGCCAGTTGAAGATCAGCAGGAGAGCGGCGAGGACCGACAAGGGATAAGTCGTGGTCGCGTTGTCGAAAATTCCCGCGACGCCTTCCAGCGCCGGAAGCGGCACTTCCCGCCAGATATCCATGAAGCTGGGCCAGGCCCACACTCCGGGAGAGAAGGACTGGCTCAGGTCGAGATCGGACGGCGGCTGGAGCGGGGCGAAGGTGGCGAACTGGAAAACCGAATAAGCGGCGCCGAGCAGGATGAAGGTGAGGCCGATTCGTTTGAAACGGGTGAGGCAGCGAAAGCCGTCTCGCAAAGCGAGCCGGATCGGGTTGAAGAGCATGACCACGACATAGCCCCCGCAAAGTCCCAGCAGCGGATAGACTCGCGGCACGCTCGAAAGCATCTGGCCTCGCCTAACGAATCAGACCCCAGTGGCTATTGAAGGGCCAGTAGACCAACAGCCCGCGCCCGACCAGGTTTTCCTCCGGGACCGGACCCCACCAGCGGCTATCCAGGCTGTTGTAACTGTTGTCGCCCATCGCGAAATAACGATGTTCCGGCACCGCGTAAGGCTTGGTCGGATCGGATAGATAATCGCGCCCCGGTGCATAGCCCCGGTAGCCATCTTTCGCCGACATGACCCGGCCGAACCCAAAGCCGTCCGCGAGTTTGCTGTTCACATAGAGGAGCGGAGAGTCGATTCGGAGCGTATCATTCGGAGTTCCAGCCAGGCGTTTGATGAAAAATGGCGCGCCCGTTTCCGGATCGGCCACGATGCCGGCAATATTATCGGTTCGGAAAACAAAGACGTCGCCCCGATGCGGTTTCACGAAGTTGTAACTGAACTTGTCCACGAAGACCTGGTCGCCGGTATCGACGGCTCCCTTCGCGATCGTCTCACCCTTGGCGTAGCGATTGCCGGGGAGAACCTTGAAATCCTGGCGCAGCGTGTCGGGCGACGCGTAAACGAGAAAACTTTGCTTCTCACAAACGATCCGCGAAAAGGTAAAAAAGAAACCGAACTTCTTCGGAAGCACCTGCGTGACCTGGTCGTCCTCGGCGGAAACCACGTTGATGTAGTTGCGCCCGAGCATCACAAATTCTCCGACTTGGCGAAGAATGCCTGGGGTCGGCTGGTTCGGCGGCATGGGATGGCCGATAATTCCATTCAGGGTCGGCTGCATGGAACCGGTCGGAATCTTGAACGGCTGCAGGAAATAAGAACGGATCCCGATCGCCACCACGATCGCCACCAAAACCACTTCAACGTTTTCCCGCCAGGCCGCGTCCTTCGGGGGCGTGCAGCTGTTCGGACTCGGCTTTCACAGCCTTTTCGTCGCGTGACTTCAGGGCTTTGCGCAGCTTTTCGAGCTGCGCCTTCACCTCGCCACCGGCGTCCTCTTTCAGCAGGTCTTTCCGATATCGGAGCAACTTCTCCGCGTGGCGAAGGAGAAGACGGCCGTGTTTGATGTAGCCAGGTGTGAACATGGAAGGCGGAAAGTAACCGTTCCTCCGGTTTTGCAAAACAGGATTGTCGCTGCCAGGGTCGGCGCGACGCGTCGCCGTTGAAACTACTCGGTGTCCTCGTCGGCCGAAACGGTCTCGAATTCGGGCTTCGGGATTAGGCTAGCCAGGCGCGCCTTCTCCTCCGCGGGCAACGTTGATTTCTCTAACACGCGGCGCAGTTGGCGCTCGGCGTAGGTCGCGTCGCGCGCCAGGCGTTCGAGCAGCTGTGTCCGCAACGCGGGATCAGGCACCTGCATAACGGTGTCGAAATCTTCCTGGGTGGTCTCCGAACTGACGCCAGGAAACTGGTTGATCATTTGATCTCGCGTCGGTGCTGGCAAGTCAGCCATCCACGCAAACAGTTCCTGAGGATCCGACATTTCCCATACGCGCAACACCCAGCCGATATCTTCCCGATATGTCTCTGGCGGAAAATTGAGCATCCATTCGGCGACATAACGAGGCGAGGTCGCATTGTCGCTATCATCGCTCCTCACGAGTCCGTTGGCCTGACTGCCAAGGCTTTTCGATTGCTGCTCTTCGGGTAAACGATTGATCAAATCGCGCGCCCGATCGGGAGATGCGAGGAAGAGATCGCCCGCGAGCCAATTCAACGCGTATTTGACCGCAGGATTGTCAGCGTGTTCGACAACATACTGAGTGGCTTGATCGGGATCGTGGGCCAGAAATCCCTGAACCCATGCCGAAGACATGCTCTCTACCGCCGACCTCCACTCTGAATCAAAAATCTCTTCGCCGCCATATTCGTCGGGCCGGGTTGGAAGGAGCGGACGCCTTTCTATTTCCTTCGCCATCCACTCCCGTGCTCCCTCGGGATCATAAGCCGCCCAGTTAACCACCAGCTTGTCAAAGTAGCGTTCGACATCCTGATCGCGATGCGTTTCCAGAAATTGTTTCAGAGCCAATGGATCGTTCTTTCCCCATTCATCCAAAATGTCGCGCAACAGGTCGTAGCTGCAGCTAGAAATCTCTATGCGATCAAAACTCAGCATTACTTCCGCGACTGTTTCCATCCCACGCGGATTCGCTGTCTCGCGAATCGCAGACGTTGGAAGCCAGCGGTCATCCTTTTTCAGCCCAAGGATTATATCTTTGGTCAAAACAGGATTCACTTGAATCAGTGTCCTGAAGAATGCGGATAATGCGGCAGTCCGCGAAGGGCCCAATGGAAGCTGCTCCAGTTTATTGCAGTAGGACCGCACCAAGTCCGGCGACGCTGACTTGAGAATACGATAGGTTTCGACGAACGAAAGCCCGGCGAGATCGGGCACTTCGTCTGTCAGGGGCGGCGCGCTGTCCAGGGCAGATGCGCCCGCCTCGCTCATCATAGGCACTGCTGCCCCGCTTGGCGGACTCTGAGTCTGCCCCCACCTCGTGATCACGCGACCTAGGGCGAAAGAAAATCCCGCAGCGCAGAGAATTACTGAAATAAACAAAGCTCGGGAAGGATTCACAGTTTCTTCAAGATTCGCTCTAGCTCGGCAGCTTGTTCCCCGGAAAGTTCTGCCTTTCGCAAAAGCTCTTCTTGCAGTTCTTTCACCTTGCCCTCAAAAATCCCGCGCAAAGTTTCTTCACGGAGCTCACGATCACGGATTTGAAGTCCGGCCTTCAGTCCGGCCGCAGGGACATTCCAGTTGAAAGCGCGACATTGTTCCGCCAGAAGACGATCCTTGGTTTGCGGCGGCACTTGATTGAGCCAGGTATCGACGGCGGAAGGGTCGTAGCCTGCCCACCGGTCGATGATGTAACCTATCTCCTCATGCCAAAGATTATCAGGTAGCGAAAACAACCACTTCGCCACGTCTTCCGTCTCAAGATGAAGATAGTCGTTACCGAGATAACGTCCCGTGACGTGCCCGGCAATCTGCTCGATAGCGGCTTTTTGTGCCGCGATGGTGGGCAGCATAAGAACAAATGAACGCGCTCCATCCGGTGAATCGGTAAACAGAGTTTCGCTCACTGTTTCGATGGCTTTCTTGAACGTCTTGTCAGCGCCATGCGCCGCAAGATCTTCGAGCGCAGCCGTTCGGTCCTTGAGCACCCAGCCAGCATAGAAGTCAGCAAATACTCGTGGGCAGTGGCGACTTGCGTCAGTCTCTTGCAACCACTGCATTGCAGCAACCGGATCGAGCGCAGCCCAATTGCCAAGAAACCGCGCGATTTCGTCGTTTGTCACTTTGCCGGAATAGCCAGCCAGAAATTGAGCCGTTGCCTCTGGATCGATCATACTCCATCTCTCGATGAGCTCACCAACGAGCGGAACTTTCGTCTCATTGATCGCGGTGTACATCCTCGCCACCTCGGTAAGGTTTGCTAATGGTGCCGCAACACCGACCGCGCCAATCGCTACCCAGCGCGGATCGGCTCGCTCCATACTCAAAGCCAAATCGACCGCGGTCTTGGTGTCGATCTGGGCCAGCGTCTTGAAAAAGACGCCTATTGCCGCCGTCCTTCGCGGCGTTACTGGAAGGGTCTCGAGACGTTTCGCCCACGCGATAAGGGCATCCTTAGGCGCGGAACTGAGCAGCTCAAAAGCAAGATCGAATTCAACCTGGCCGAGGTTTTCAATCGTAACATTGGAAAGATCCCCCGGCTCGGCCAGGGAAGGCTTGGCGCTCGCGAAACCGTGCGCTTCTGAACGAGGAACCGTCGTCGGGGGCAAAATCGAAGCCGGCGTTGTAGCCACACTCCATCGGCCAAGGACGAGTCCAATGGGAGCTACCAAGACGCAAAGGCCAATGAGGACCAATGGAGCCCGAGGTCGCATGCCCTCTTTCTAGGGAAAGCTTGCGGTTGATTCAACGTATAACTCGCCGCGTCAAAAACCGGGCTCGAGACGCCCAAGCTACTGCGCCCTGAGCACCTTGATGAACGCCTCCTGTGGAATGTTGATCTTGCCGATGCTTTTCATGCGTTTCTTGCCCTCTTTCTGCTTTTCCAGCAGCTTCCGCTTCCGGGTAATGTCGCCGCCGTAACACTTGGCCGTCACGTCTTTACGCATCGCGGAGACGCTTTCACGCGCAATAATTTTTCCCCCAATCGCCGCCTGGATCGCGACCTGGTAAAGCTGCCGCGGAATGACTTCCTTTAGCTTAGCCGCCAGCAGTCGCCCGCGGCTCTCCGCGCGATCCCGATGTACGATCATGGAAAACGCGTCGACCGGCTCCCCGTTGACCAGGATATCGAGTTTGACGAGGTTCGCTGTCCGATAGCCGGCGTGCTCGTAATCCATCGAGCCGTAGCCGCGGGTGATGCTCTTTATCTTGTCGTTGAAATCGACCAGGATTTCGTTGAGCGGCAATTCGCAGTGAAGCATGACCCGCCGCGTATCGAGCGACTCGGTGTGGTCCATCACCCCCCGCTTCTCCATGATGAGCTGGAGCAAATCGCCGATGAATTCGTTCGGAACGAGCACGTAGGCTTTCACGATCGGCTCACGAATCTCTTCGATCACGCTGGGGTCGGGCAGATGCGCCGGATTATCGACCAGGATCGTTTCGCCGCGCGTCGTCAAAATCTCG
>QHMY01000254.1 GCA_003218305.1 Verrucomicrobiota bacterium | reverse complement strand
GGACCCGCAAACGAGTCGAGAGGTTGAGAGCTTGTGGCGGAGTTGTCGGCGATGGCGTCGCGCTGGGTGTGGCCGACGCCACTGGCGTAACGGTTGGAGTCGGAGTTGCGGTAAGTGTTGGTGTCGCGGTTGGGGTCACCCCGGGCGTTGGAGTTGGGCTCGGTAATTGATCGCACGCGTTGGGACCGAGGATCGCAACCGTGACCGGGCTTCCGGTCTTAAAGAAGCCAATCGTGGCGCTGGTAGCGACTGGCGGTTTATTG
>QHMY01000253.1 GCA_003218305.1 Verrucomicrobiota bacterium | reverse complement strand
GATCGAGATTCTCGTTATAGAGCGCATATTCATAATGCCAGACGCCTGCGGTTGGATTGGTGACCTTGTAGGCAATGTAGGCCCGGCCATCCATGCCCGGCTCGGGTTCGATTGGATTGATGGTCGCTCCGGGCCAGGCATGAACGGCGCCGAGCATGCGCACCGTGTTTCCCACTTCAACAAAGGTGAAACTGGTCGTGCCGCTAACATTGTAACGACGATAGGAAGCGTTGTTGTACATGTTGCACTCGCCGGGATGGCTCTGGCACCAGGCGTATTCATCCGAGGAGATGTATTGCACCTCGGCGTAATAGGTCGCACCCGGATTGAGCGTGGTGTTTAGGTCGCTCCCTTCCACCAGAATCCGGTGCGAGGTGCCGGTGTGAGTGTGGCCGGAGTGATCGTTCGCCGTTGATTGAAAGACGCCGGTAAACGGATTGATCAACGCGCGCGAGCCGAGATCATTGGGTTCCGCATTTTGAAAGTTGGCGTAGGTATCGGAACATCCCACGCCGAGGTGACTGAAGTCACCGCCGGGCTGGCACTGGAAACAGTTATTCGCCTGGTCCGCCCCGAAGGCATGCTTCATCCAGGATTGGCCGATCTGTTCAAAGCGCTCGTCGTTGCTCGAGCCGCCACTCATTCGATAGAGATTGTGCGGGATAACCGGATGGATGGTCGCGGGCAGAGCCAGGAAATTTACGACTTGGTTTCCGGCATTGCAGGAGGTCGTGCTCACAGCCAGACCGACCTGGGTCCCGGCGCTGCCAAATTGTTGCAGACCTCCTATTTCGCCGATATCTCCGGTGATGATGTCGGGTCCGGGGTTGAAGCCTTGCGGAGCGCCCGGCCCTTCCGGCGGCGCGGAATTTCCAGAGCTGCTGCTCAAGAGCAAAAGCAGCGGCAGCGCGAGATAACTCAAAATCCTTTTAGACATAGCCTAATCCTCCAAGTAGAGCCCGTTCCGAAGGGGATTCGACCTGCTTCAAGGTCGCGGTTCCACGTTCGCGGGCTACAGATAAGTTTTACACCTTTTGCGAAGAAAAGTAGACACTTTTCTTGAACCAGTGAGACGTCTGAATGGGCACGTCGACGGAGCGTCGTGGCTACAGCGAAGACGAAAATCAAGGCGACATCCGGCGCTGGAGCCGTCGGGGGCGTAGCAAAGTGCGGCCCAGGCGCTTCACAGAAGCGCCTCTACAATTATCAGACGGCGACAGAGCGCCGTGACTACAGCGAACAGCAGAATCTCCCGCGTGGTCCGCGGCGTCACACTCTTCGCGTGACGCCGCGACCAACGAGAAAACTAAATCAGATCAGTTTATGGCGTAAATCTCGACCAGCCCTATGCCCGTCGTATTGTTGGCACCGCGGACAACGGCTGTGTAGCCCGCGCCGGCGGATGGCAACGTCACTACGAGGGAGGATTCGAGGAGGTTCGAGGGAGGAATGCCGGTCGCCGTAATCTCGGAGGCCTGATTATCCGCCCAGTTGTCGTTCGACGCGATGAGCGCGCCCTGGCCGTCTCGCAGCTCCAGGGTCGGATCCTGCAGATTCGCCGCGCCAAAAGGCAACGATGGCCCGATGGCCCGAACAATTACTCGCTGGGATGGATGGCCGAGCACGATCGTTCCCGCGATCAGGACGTTGTTGCCGGTCTGCACCTGTCCGCGAGTCGAGATATTGCCGAGTCGGGAGTTGACCGTTCGGTCGAGATCGTACGCTTCCACCAAACCGATGCCGGTCTGGTTGTTGAAGCCGCGGACGATGGCGGTGTAAGCCGCGTTGTTTGCAGGCAAGGTGATGATGATGGCAGACTCCAATGGGTTCGTGGGAGCTGCTCCCGTGGCAATGATCTCCGCGGTCTGAGTCGGGAAGCCGCTGCCAGTTTGCCAGTCGTCATTGAACCAGAGCACTGCGCCCTGGCCGTCGCGGACCTCGAGGGTCGGGTCCGGCAGGGCTCCCGCCACCGGCAAGGATGGTCCGATCGCTCTCAGAAGGACTTTCTTGGGCTGGGTCCCGGTGACGATGAGTCCGCCGATGAGCACATTCGCGCCCGTATCAACCTGGAGGCGGGTCGAAAGATTGGCGAGTGAGGGGGCTTCCATGTCGAAGGACAAGAACCATCCACCGATCTGGCCCACGTCCTGTCCTTGGTCGTCCACCACATAAAGGCTCCAGGTGCCGTTCGGATTGATCCCGTTAAAGACCGACAGGGCCGAGGTGCCCGCGGGTGCCGGAGCGGGTGCCGGAAACGTATCGCCCGCCCCGATGTTTGTCGGCTTGAACGTACCAGTGACCAGTGGTCCGAGGTCCGGAAGATTACTGGCGGCGGCGTCGTCTAAGGTAAGGAGGACGTTCGAAGCGTCGATATCTGCGCCGACGTCCGACATGATGATGGCGTTCTGTCCGTTGGGCGCGACCAGGAGAATGTCCACATCATCGGGGAAAGTGTGGGTCAGTTGAAGGGTGACGCGGACCTTTTTTACGTTTCCGATGAGTCCCGACACGGCTTGTTGCGACGGATAAGGAGTGGCGGGCCCTTGCGTCACCCCAGGCGCACCCGCTGGGATCGTAATAGTGGTGTTGTTGTGGAACTCAGCGAGCGTGAGCTCGAGCGTCCACCCACCCGCGATGGTTCCGCTATCTTGCTGAGCATCGTCCACCACATAGAGGCTCCAGGCCCCGTTGGGAGAGATGTTATTGAAGACCGACATCGAGGCCGCAAAAGATTGGCCTGCGATGGTAGGGAAGGCGTCGGCCGCGGGTCCCAAGTTGGTGGGCCGATAGATGCCTGGGGTAATTGGGCTATTCACGGGCAACGCAGCACCTGTGTCTGAGAACGTGATGGTAACGTTGTTCAAGGCATTGTTGCCCCCGCAGTCGGACATGAGGACCGTGCTTCGTCCTCCCGGACCGACCAGCAGGATGTCGTAGTCGCCGGGAAAGGTGTGGGTCACATTGTGGAGTGTGACCCTTACTCCGGTGACCACGCCGGTAAATCCCGAGGCGTTAATGGTCGAAGGGTAAAGAGCGGCCTGGCCCGAATCGGGGGTCACGATGGCGCTGGCATTAGTACCCGAGACTACGTCCGCCTGGGCGGTGCGTCCCACGGCGCTCAAGACGAGCAAGCAAAGCAGGACACTGGCGAGCGATCGCCGGTTGCGAGATCCGATCGATTTGGTTTCGGATTTCATTTGTTTAACGGCGAATTTGATCTTCATGATTGGTGGTGTTTTTCCTTGTCGTTTTTTGACTGTCGGCGCGACTCTATAGAGTCGTATAGATGCGTGTCTATAAGGAATTTGCGCATTTTCGGCGCTCTGAGCCCGGGCCAAATTCCTCCGGAAAGACGTGCTAAATTGGCGCAGATCGGGCCGGCCGATCTGCTCTGAACGAGAGAGAATTGAAGTCCCGGCCCGTTAGGGACACGACCCACCCGTGAGGACGAAATTGTCGACACGCACTCCGGGAGCATCTACCGAAATGTCTGTTCCCATCCGGAAACGCAACTTGATGGTTTGCCCGTTAAGACTCGCGGGGAAATTTATCCTGGTGAGGATGTAGCCCGCGGAATTTCCACTCCACGCCATGCGACCCGCCAGCGGATTTCCCGCCAGTTTTTCGATTTCGCCGGTGTAAGCGCCGGAGACAAAAGTCCCTCCTACCAATGGATCGGTCACGTCGGTGAAGGCGCCCCCATTTACGGAAACTTCCAGGACAAAACCATCCCAAAACTCTTCTGGCGGGCCAAATTTATGCTCCGTGTCGAAATTATTGCGGAAGGTCAAGACAGCGGCGGTTGAATGAATCGCGATGTTCACCGAGTCGACAATCTCGTCGCTGACTATGTCCGGATCGGGCGCGAACAGGCATTTGGGTGTGCTGTATGGAGCAACCGTCGAGATGGCCCAAGACCCACCGGGCAGGAAAACCGTCGGAGTTCCATCGAAGTTCTCCATGCATGCTTCCCCCGGACTTGGGGTTGGTGTCGCGGCCGGAGGTGTTGGTGTCGGCAACGGTGTGACTCCGGGCGACGCCGTTGGCGACGGCGTCGGGGTTGGCGGAGCGATCCCGTTCCCGCGATCGTACACTTCAATCAGCCCGAGGCCGGTACTACCGGCGGGCCGTTCCCCCACGAGCAGGGCGGTGTAAGAGCCCGGCGGCAATGTCATTGCAATGCCCGCCTCGAAATGATGGCTCAGCGGCAGACCAGCCGCCGTGATTTCAGCCGCTTGGGCCGGATCGTCTTGCCAGTCGTAATTGTAAATAAGTCGCGCGCCATTGCCGTCGCGGAGCTCAAGCGCCGGATCGGTCAGCGTCAACGAGCATCCCCCCGGGCAAACCAGACTGGGCCCAATGCCCCGTAAGATGACTCGATCATCCCCGGGATAACGGCCCAGGATAAAGCCGGCAATGGTAATTTCGGCGTTCCTGCCCACAAAGGCCCGCGTGCTAATGTTGGCTAATTTCGACAGTCCGACCGGATCGAGGTCGTAGATTTCTACGAGCCCAATGCCGGTGGTTTGATTATTGCCGCTAACCACGGCCGTGTAGCTTCCGGGAGCCAGCGTTGCGTCGATCGCTGCCTCGAGATCATTGGACGGCGGGATGCCGGTGGCGATAATCGCGGCTTCCTGCACGGGGTCGTCTCTCCAGTTGTTGTTCGAGATAATCGGCCCGGTCGAGCCGAACAAAGTCATCGCCGGGTCAGCCAGGACACCGGAGACACCGGGCAGCGAAGGTCCTAGGGCCCGAAGAAGCACATGCTTGGGAGCGCTTCCGGTGATGATAAAACCGCCGATACCGACGCGATCACCGGTTTGAATGAGCATGCGAGTCGAGAGATTGAGCGCCTGCGCTCCCGGCGGAGTCGGGGTGGCGCTTGGAGTTGCCGTCGCGCCGGGCGTTAGGGTCGGTGAGGCAAGGGGTGTAACCGACGGGGTGGAGGAAGGGCTAACGGTAGGGCTAGGACTAACGGTTGGAAATGGCGATGGACTAGGTGAGCCAGGAGGTGTGGGCGGGGGAGTGAGTGTCGGGATAGGGGAAGGGGTAATCGTAGGAGTAGGCGTTGGACTTGGTCCTGGGGTCGGTGAGGTCGGAGGTGTGGCCGACGGCGTCACGGTCGGGAGAGGGGAAGAGGGAGCCGTCGGGTCGGAAGTAGGCGTTGGACTCGGTGAGGCGGGAGGTGTGACGGAGGGAGTGAGTGTCGGGGTTGGCGAAGGGCTGGGTGTCGGTGCGGGCGTTATGGTTGGAGTGGGAGTAGGTACTCCCTCGCAGGCATTGGGACCGAGGATCGCCACGGTCGTGGGCGCGCCCGTCTTGAAGAAACCGATGGTGGCGTTCGTGGCGACTGGCGGTTTATTGGAATCGAACCGGAAGTTATACAGGGTGCCCCAGCGGATGGCGTTCGCGTTCTGGTTCTGCGCGAAAGTCTCCGAGCTCCAAGTGACGGCGCCGGTGGTTTGCGTCCGGGTCCAGGGAGCGTTGCTGAATCCCGCGTCTCCCACGGTTCCGTCGTTGGGGAATCCCGGATGGTTGAGCGGAGCGTGAAAGCCAGGATTGCTTAGCGTGATCGCGCACCCGAGCGGGACGCTGAAGGATTGGATC
>QHMY01000252.1 GCA_003218305.1 Verrucomicrobiota bacterium | reverse complement strand
CGCCGTTGGCGCCAAACAGATGTGTTGCTCCAATCTCGAAACTGTACCCCACTACCGATCACTTTCGCCGGCGGAGGACGCGCCGTGCTGTTTGGCCAAACAGCGCGAGCAAACCCGCACTGGTGAAAATAACAAACGCCCACGGAAAGACATCACCAACGCGGCTATACAACGTGCGGCGTGAATCGACGTAGACGCGTTGCGTGCTTTGGCCGCTCACCCCCGCCGCGCGGCGCAGTTCCTCGATCGCCGCGATCTCGCTGGTCACGTGAGCGGCAACCGCTGGATCGGTCGCAAGTTCAGTCGCATGCTCGCGCCGGAATTTCACCAGCGCGGCAATCCGCGGCAGCTCCGGCGCGCCGAGCCCGGTCCATGATTGGCCGCGAGCGTTCACGACCTCGCCATACATTTCGCCGGTCGGTTTCACGAAACCGGAGATGCCGGTGTTCGAGCTTCGGGCGATACCGGCTCGCGCTTCCACGGCGCGGAAGGACGACATGGCGGCGTGCCAGACCTGGGCGCGATTGCGCTGGAAGATCCCGTCGTTCGACATGTTCACGAAAAAATCCGCGGCCTTGCCGCCGCGCGCGTTTTGCAAAAACGTGCCGACGCTTTCGGCGTAGCAAAGCTCGATGCACATGGAGATGGTGTAGTGGAGCGGCGTGCTCGACACGGCCGGCGCAGGCAGCTCGAAGACGTGCCGTTCCTCGCCGGGCGTGAACCCGGTGCCAAAGGGAACGCTGCCATGCGAAGCGACCGATCGTTCCAGCAGCGTGTGGATAAAGGTGCCGCGGAAGGGAATGGTTTCGCCGAGCGGGAAAAGGCGCTGCTTATCCTGGCGTTGCGTATTCTGGCCCAGGCCCGGATCGAGCCGGATCGCTGAATTGTGGAGCTCGGCTGCCTTCGGATTGTCCCGCTGCGGGACGACGGCCTCTGTCCCCACGAGGAGCGGAATGCCCGCGCGCGTTGTCCAATCGCGTAACGCGCGCTCGAATTCCTGCGACGCCACGAGCAAGGCGGCGTCCGGACTTGGCGCCTGCAACCATTCGCGGTTGAGCGGTGGCACGGCGGGCATAGCCTCGGGCCAGACGATCAGTTGGGGAGCAGGGCGACTGGCGGCCGATCCGTCGCTCAGCGCGAGCATATCTTGCAAAAAAAGATGCGAATCAAAACCGTGCTCGATTCCGCCGGTCATCGGAATATCGGATTGGACGACGCCGATGACAGGTCCGGGCTGCATCGTTTGCTGCGATTCGTGTAAACGAAACGCGCCATAACAAGCGATCGCGATCCAACCAGCCGCGACACCGACGATAGAGAAACGCGCGCGCCTCCAGCCTCCGAGAACAAAATCTGCGAGCGCGCCGTTCACGCTCCCGATGGCGAAGCTGACCAGGTAAATGCCGCCAAGATCGGCGATTTGAATCATCCAGAGTCGCTCGTGAAACGAGAGCGCCAGCAGACCGGTCGGGACGCCGAGCGGCCCGAGCAGCCGGAGAAATTCGCCGGCCACGAAGGTGACCGGCAGCAGCAGCGCGAGCGGGAGGCGCGTGGCGCGATACCACCAGCGAAGAGACGCTCCGCAGCCGACGATAATCCCGGCATGCAGGATCGCGAGCGCGAGAACTGCCACCCAGTTGTAAGTCGCGAAGAAGAGGTTCCCGAAAAACCAGAGCAGCGCGGAGGCGACTCCGACGATGCCCAGCGCCGGCAGACCCTTCTTCGCGCCGCAGAGCGCAAGGGCGAACGGCGTCAGCGCGATGAGAAGCAGCGGCGCCCACCGATAGGAAATAAAAACGGCGAGATAGAGCCCGGCATACAGCGCACTCAAACCGCAGATCGCACTCCACGAATACGAAGCGGTTGTTATCTCATGTTGTTTGCGCTTCAGAGACGCGGTTATGGCAGGAAATGGGGAACCGTTGAAGCGCTAAAGTGGAACGGAAGCGAGTCCGGCCAACTGCGCAATTTTACCGACTAAATTATTCGATTCCAAATATTTATGCTTGCTCTGCTTTGTGCCGGGTCAATATCGTTCGCGCGTCGCGTTCGGTGGATCGAAGGCGACACCCCCTTGTGGTGTCAGCCTTGGAGAAAAATTATGATTTATTTGAACCTGCCGATTCGACGTCTCGTTACGGGAGCGATTCTTCTCGCGACCTGGGGAACAGTTACACCGACTCCAGGTGAAGGCGGAACCACCGTGGACCAGAAGCAAGGTTGTTTCGATGAGGGCGGGAATCGGATTGTCCGGACCACGTTTCCGGACGGAACGAACGGCGTGGTGAACGGGATCAATTATGCAAACATGGGGTGCTTCGTCAGCTTTGTGCCAAGGCCCATCGTCGTGACGCCTGCCAAAGCGAGCGTTGAATGGAACTCGCCGGTTCAAGCATCTGTAATTCGCCGGACAGCGCCGTCCAGCCCTACTACTCCTACTACGGTGGGTGTGAGCCCTTCCAGCATCGACGAAGACTTCCGCGGATTTGTCCAGGTGATGATCGACGGGCTGGCCAATGGGGAGAGCGTGCGGCTGGAGAAGTTCCAAGTGAATAATACCACCGGAGCGATCGATGCCAATGCGGTGCTCGAGCAAAGCTTGCTCCTGACCGATGGCGTGTCGAACACGATCGGCGGAGTGGCTAACATCAACGTGCCCGCGGACACTACTGCGGCCGACGGGACCATCGTCGCCCAGCTCCCGTTCCTGGATAGCTCAGTGCCAACAACGGTAGGTGAGTACGTTTTTCGCTTCTCCAGTCCGACTGGAGCGTTTACGGCTCTTACCGCGCGATTCACGGTCACCAATGTCCCAGACGCCCAGGACATAACCGGACAGGTGACAGCCAATGCCGTCCCGGTTCCGAATGCCTACGTTGTCCTGCTCGACACCCACGGCGGGCTCAACGACTTTATCGCAGGAACAATAACCGACGCGACAGGCCATTACACTTTCGGCGCGGCGCCCGGCCAGTATGACATGGTCCCGATCCATCGCGGATTTGTCGGCGCGTTTGGCAGAGGCGTGGAACAAACGCTTGCCGCGGGCGAGCACAAGGTAGTGAACCTGACCATGGAAGCAGGCACCCGCACCATTTCCGGGCAGGTGCGCGATAGCAACACGAACGCGGGCCTGCCCGCGGTGCAGGTAAAATTCACGACCGACAGCGGGAAATTCACCGTCGATTACACCGATGCGAACGGCAATTTCAGCACTTCGGTTACTCCGGACAAATGGACCGTGGAATTACCCAGTCCCGCGGTAAGCCAACTTGGCTACGTCGCGCCCGTTGCCTCCGTAGCTGTCGATACGTCAGGTGGCAACGCTAGTAACGTCACTCTGTCGGCAGCGAAAGCAACGACCCTGCTTTATGGCAGGGTCGCCGATAGCTCCAATGCCCCGCTCGCTGGTCTCGACTTGGTCGCAATCGATGAAAAGTTTCGGTTCAACGCATTCGCCGTAACCGACGGTTCCGGCAATTACGTCATCGCTATTTCCAGCGGTGTCTGGGCAGTGGATGCCTCGGGTGGTGCCCTGGAAACGCGCCAGGACCTCGCGCCTTTGCCGAGGAAGCTTTACACCGCCGAGGGACAGGCGACAAACGTGGACTTCGCCACCTCAAACGCCAGCGCGCAGTTAAGCGGAGCGTTGAGAGATAACAATGGCGCCGGAATCAGCGACATCACCTACCAGGCCCTGAGAGATAATGGCCGGTTCGTCCGCTTCGGAACCCAGGCCGACGGCAGCTTCAGTGCCGGTCTGAGCGCCGGCACTTGGTTTATCCGCCCCCTTCCGGACTCTGTGGCCCATGCCGACCTGATCTTCGTAGGCCCTCTACCAATCACCCTGACCGATGGGCAGAATCTTACCGGGGTGACACTCGACGCAGTCCAGCCCACCCACCATGTTAACGTCACGGTGCTGGACCAAAATGGCACCCCACGTCCGCGCATCCAGCTCGCGCTGGGATACGCCTTGAATAATCAAGTCTACGTCAGTTTCGCCTACACGGACGAACACGGAGTTGCCTCGCTCCCGGCCTATGACCACGCCTGGGGTCTGGCCGGCGATCCGGAAAACCTTGCCGCCAATGGATTCAGGGAGTTCGCGGTCCAGACGGTGACGGTCGCTGGCGGTGATGTGAATATCGTCGTAACCCTGGAACCGCTGCCACCAACCGGCAACACTCTGGTTAATCTTTCCACGCGTGGCACCGTCCAGACCGGCGACGATGTCATGATCGGCGGATTTATTATTCCCGGGCTCGCGCCAAAGAGAGTCATTGTCCGTGCCATCGGACCTTCGCTGGCCAACTTCGGAGTGGCCGGGGCCCTGAGCGATACCACTTTGACTCTGTTTAATGCATCCGGCACCCAGATTGGATTCAACGATGACTGGATGAACAGCCCCGACCCACAAGCGATTATCAACACGTCCCTCGCGCCGACAAACGTCAAGGAATCCGCGATCCTCGTCAGCCTTGCGCCCGGCACTTACACGGCCAAGGTCGCAGGCGCCGGTAGTTTAACCGGGGTCGCCCTGATCGAGCTCTACGACTTGGAATCGCTCTCGAGCTCGAGGCTGGTCAACATCTCGACCCGCGGCCGAGTAAATCAGGGGGAGAATGTCTTGATCGCCGGTTACATCGTCGGCGGCTATTCGACCGAGCGCCTGGTCATCCGCGGTATCGGACCGTCGCTCACCCAACTCGGAGTAAGTGGAGCTCTGTCGGATCCGGTCCTCCAATTGTACAACGGGCAAGGCACCGTCATCGCTTCAAATGACGATTGGCGGGACACGCAGGAACAAGAGCTGATCGACACGACTATTCCCCCTTCCAATAACTTGGAATCGGCGATCGTGATCAACCTTCAGCCCGGCAATTACACCGCGGTGATGTCCGGCTTCAAAGGAGCTACCGGCGTCGGCCTCGCCGAGGTCTACAACATCACTAGAAACTAGGCGGACCATCGGTCGCAACGTCATCGGTCAAATACGTTTCGATCGTCCAATTATGATTGGGCGACGGCTCGACTGAGTCTCGCCCTACCCAAATCCGCCGGCGAATCTCCCGTCGATTCGTTCCACTTTGAGATTGCGCCTCCCGACTACAACTTATCCGTTGCAAATCACCCCTCGGCACTCGAAAATCGGAAGTTCTGACCGGGGTCTTAGCTCAGTTGGTAGAGCACCACAATGGCATTGTGGGGGTCAGGGGTTCGAATCCCCTAGGCTCCACGGATTTCGCTTCGCGCTACTCGCGCGGCTTGGGAAGAGTCTTGGCGAATTCTTCCGTTTTCTGGGCGTCCTTCCGCTGTTCCTGGATGCTCGGCCCCAATTTGACCTGGTCCGGATCGTCCTTAAGGGACGAGCAACCAGATTGTAAAATCGCGCCGATAAGCGCGATGAAAAGTAGGACGGACCTCATGCCGCAAATCATGCGATACGCCAGCCGAACTTCAACCACAAACCCCACCTTTCACCTGCTTTTGCTTATAGCTTCGTTCTCGAATCCTCGGGCCCAGTTAACCCGCTCCCCTCGATACCAGAGCGGGCCGGAGTCTTGGGCGCATCGCGAGGGTCGGGCTGCCAGGCACCACCGCATCCACCCAGGAGCCCCATGCTTACGCAGGCGAAGAGGGCCAGGACGGCGCGGCTTCGAAAAGTCACGGCCGCGAATTTGGAAAAGCCCATTGCTGACAAAGTTTACCCACTCGGTTGCAGTTCGCTAGAATTTTTCGAAACGCCAACATCATCACCGCGCGACGATCGAGATGTTTGAGCTCGCAGCCAGATCCACGAGCGCTTCTTTTTCCAGCAGCAGAGTCCTGCCTGCTTCCACGGCGATGACTCTGAGGCGCGCGCCGGCCGCTACCTCCATCGTGGCCGCGCCGATCACCGGCACGTCGAA
>QHMY01000251.1 GCA_003218305.1 Verrucomicrobiota bacterium | reverse complement strand
GTCGCGCAGATGCTCGAAGGCGTCCCGAATTGCCTGCGTGGTCATGGACTGCAACCAGAGGCGTTTGACGGGGTGTTTGTTCTTGGCCAGAAGGCAAAGGTTGTTGAAAATGAGCTCGCCCTCGCGGCCGGCGTCGCAGGCGTTGATGACTTCGCTGATGTCTTTTCGGGCGATCAGTTTCTTCAGGTTTCCGAAGACGTCCTTCGATTTATCGATCGGCTTGAGCTCGAACTTCTCCGGGATAATTGGAAGAGTTTCCAGACGCCAGAATCCGTATTTTTTCTTGTCGATGTCCTCCGGCATGAGGAGCTCGGCGACATGGCCGACGGCCGACGAGATAACGTATTTATCGTTCTCGTAGTGGCTACCCTGCTTCGGCACCTTGCCCAGGGCGCGCGCAAGGTCGCCCGCAACGCTGGGTTTTTCGGCGATGATGAGCGATTTGGACATTTCTTAGATTGAGGATGGCGATCCCGGAAAAACTAGCGGGACGTAAGCAGGCGCTCCCGTTGGCTTTACCGAGCAGTTTCCGGGCAACTTTGTTCCCGGACGCCTTAGTTCAAGGGGCAGGAGGGTAGAAGAGACCCCGCCAGTTCGCAAATCGGATTTCGCGGAGAACCGCTTCGGCATTCGATCCTGCGCTTCGCACAGCGAAGCGGCTACAGGGCTGTAGCCGCCACCCTGTGGGCGGCGCGAGAACGGCGCGGCCCTCTAGGGAGTGATCACCACGCGCACGTCCTCGCCAAAGTCTTCGAGCCGATCCAGAACGCCATTTATCGCGGCGGCTTCGAGCGGCACCGTTCGCGTAACCACGTGCGCCAGATCGAGCGTTTGCGTGCGCGCCAACTCCAGGAGCAGCGGAAGCTCGCTCGCCAAATGATCCGACACGCCAATGATTTCCGCCTCCCGATTCAGCAGTTCGGCGTAGGGCGCAACTTCAAAAGTCTCCCGGGTCAGGCCGACCAAAGCGGCCCGGCCCAGGATCGCCAGGGACTGGACCGCCTGGCGCATGGTGAGAGGCAGACCGATCAATTCCAGCGCGACATCTACCCCGTGCCCGCTCGTCAATTCCCTCAGTTGCTGAACCGGATCGCCAGCCGAGGCGTCGATCGGAATGGCACCAAATTGGCGAGCGAAGTCCAGCTTTCGGGAATTAATGTCCACCGCGAAGACCTCCAAGGCGCCGAAATGTTTCGCCAATTGCAGCGCCGAGATCCCGAGTCCGCCGGCACCGAAGATCGCGACTGTTTCACCGCGATGCAGCCGGGCTTTGTTCAAGGCGTGCAACGAAGTCGCCGACGAGCACATCAGGATCGCGCCTTGTTCGGATGGAATTTCGTCCGGCAAACGGAAGACGCTACGTTCCGGCACCACGATGAATTCCGCGTATCCGCCATCGCGATTTTTTCCGATCATCTGGACCGCGCTGCAAAACTGTTCGGTCCCGGCCTCGCAATAAATGCAGCGACCGCAGGTTACGAGGTAATGCACGCAGACGCGGTCCCCTATTTTGAAGGCCTGGACCTCCGGGCCAGTCTTCTCGACCACGCCGGCAACCTCGTGACCGAGCGTAAGGGGCAAAGGTTCCACCGGCGAGATCCCGGCGCGGTAATGCGCATCCGAATGGCATATCCCCGCGGCTTCCACCCGGATCAAGACGTCGTGCGCGCCAAGTTCCGGGATTGCGATCTCTTGCGCCTCAAGAGGCGAGCCCGGTTTGACGAGGCGAACGGCTTTCATGCTGTAGCCGCGCGTTGGACACACCCACGCTTCGCACAGCGAAGCGGCTACAGCCAGAGCCGTCCCCAGCTACGCCAGTTTTACGAAGTACTTTCCGGGAAGCTGTTTCACCAGGCGTTTCAGCTCGAGGCGCAGGAGAACGGACGAAACCGTTCCACTCGGCAATTCGCAGGCCGTTCCGATGTCGTCGATCGACGTTTCGGTCGCCTTAATCGCCTCGTAGACACGGCGCTCCTCTTCCGTGAGGAGAGGCAGAGGGCGGACTGCAGCCGCCGGGGACGGCTTCGTCTCTGGAAGCAATATTTGCAAATCATCGAGCAGGTCGTTCGCATCCATTACGAGCTTGGCGCCTTGCTGGATGAGTCGATTGGACCCCTGCGCGCTGGGAGCATTGATGTGGCCCGGCACGGCGTAGACCGATCGGCCCTGCTCGAGCGCTTGCGTGACGGTTATCAGCGCCCCGCTATTCAGACCAGCTTCGACGACCAGAAGAGCATGGCTCCAGCCGCTAATGATTCGGTTCCGCATGGGGAAGGTTTGGCGATCGGGTTCAATCTCCATCGAAAACTCAGAAACGATCGCGCCGTTGCCCTGACTGATCTTTTCCGCAAGGGCGGCGTTCTCCGGCGGATAAAGTTTCGACAAACCCGAACCAATCACCGCGATCGTGCGCCCTTTGGCCGCCAGGGCGCCCTGGTGCGCAGCCGTGTCGATACCCCGCGCCAAACCGCTGATCACCGTGAGGCCCGCGTAGGCGAGCTGGTAGGAGAGCTTCTTGGCCGACTCCATTCCGTAGTGCGTGGTGCGCCGGGAACCAATCACCGCGATGGCGTGTTGATCGCGTTCTGTCAGCTCGCCCCAAACATAGAGGACAATCGGAGGCGCATGGATCTCGCGCAGCTGCCGCGGGTAGAGCGGCGATTCGGCGGTGATGACCTCTGCGCCGAATTGGCGGATCCGATCCAGTTCCGCGGGCAGATCGACAATGGTTTCCCAATTAACGATCTGATCGGCGACATCAGGGCCGATTCCTTCGACTGCGCGCAAAGCATCGCGTCTTGCCGCCAGAACGCGCTCCGGCGTTTCGAAAACCTCCAGGAGCTTGCGCAGCCGAACCGGTCCCATGGTCGGGAGCATGTTCAAGGCTATACAAGCTTCGGTAGGGGTCATTGCTCGGGGGTACGGTTACTCCACATCCGCAGATCTTTGGGCATGTGTACAGGCTTTTCTCTCCTGACAATAGCCCAGCGTTTTAACGCTGGGAAACATCGAGTAATAGAATCTTCGAGTCCTGTCAGGGACGAAAGAAGCGCTTTGAAATAAACACGGTTCTTTCGTCCCTGAAGGGACTTGGGCTTCTTGTCATCTGAAACCCAGCGTTGAGTGATTGAAAATGCCCGGACCTCTGGGGAGCCGTCGCACGCCGGCGGCTCGAAGGAGTCTCGCGCTGCCGCTGGGAAGCGGGCGCTAAAAAGGAATCTCGTCGTCGTCAGGCGCTGAGGGAGCTGCTTTCGGGGGCGGAGCAGACCTGGTGGTCGAACGCGGAGCGCTGGAGCCGCCTTCCTCATCTCCGCCACCACCCCCACCGCCGCCGCCCGGCCGGCTGCCGATGAGTTGAAGTCCCTCGCCTACCACTTTGAGCTTGCTGCGCTTTTGGCCGGTTTGCTTGTCGTCCCAAGTGTCCAGCTGCAAGCGTCCCTCGATAAAAACCGGGCGCCCCTTTTTTAAATATTCGCCGGCGATTTCCGCCGTCCGGCCCCACAAGGTTACGTCGACGAATGTCGTCTCCTCGCGTTTTTCGCCGTTCTCGGCGGTGTAGACGCGATTCACGGCCATGCCCAATTCCGTGACGGCTGTTCCCTTGGGGGTGTAGCGGACCTCGGGGTCGCGCGTGAGATTTCCGAGCAGGATGACTTTATTGAAACTGGCCATGCCGCTCTTGTAGCGGAATTACTTGGCCTCGGCCAACTTTTTCGCGGGCCGATCAGTTTTCGGGCGAAGCTTTTGATAGCTTTGCCGATAGATTTCCGGATCGAGCTTGAACTTCGAGCGCAGTTTCGTGATCAGCTGCGAATCGGCGTGAAAGATAAAATTCACGTAGAAACCGGCGTCGAGCTTGCCGGCGGCGTAGGAAAAGGGCCGGCGGTCCATCTTTTGGACCTGCTCAATTTCGGCGCCTTCTTTCGTAAACTCGGCCTCGAGACGCTCGACGACGTCTTTCACTGTGTCATCCCGGCCCTGCGTATCGAGCACGAGCAACGCTTCATAACGGTTCTTCATGTTTCTGGATTTTGGTTGAAAAGGTTCATCGCGGAAAGCACGCCTTTGTCAATCGCGCATTTCACCGCGTCGGCGGCGCGCCCGACCGTTTTTTCCACAATCGGAGCCTCTTCCTCGAAGAAACGACCCAGGACATAATCGACGGCGCCGGCCTCCGGCGCCGCGCCGATCCCCAGGCGAAGCCGCGGAATCGCCTCGGTCCCGAATTGGACAATGATTGATTCCAGGCCGTTGTGGCCGCCGGTGCCTCCCTCGGGCCGGAGCCGTAACCGGCCCAGTTCCAGCGCCAGGTCGTCCAGGACCACGAGAATTTCGCCCGGCGCGACCTTATAGAATTGCGCGACCGCCTGAAGCGGTTCGCCGCTGCGGTTCATGTAGCTGGCCGGTTTGACGAGAATTGCCTTCTCGCCCTTCGCATATAGAGCGTGCCAGGGCTTGGAGTGCTGCCAGCTCAGGCCCCACTCGGAAGCAAGACGGTCGACCACGCTAAACCCGACGTTGTGACGAGTGCGGTCATACTCGGGGCCGGGGTTACCCAGCCCGACAATCAACCGAATTTGGGGAGCTTCCCGGTCCACATCCGATCAATTCCAAATCCGACCCGCCTGAGGTGGATCGAAAACCTCTCCTGAGCGAAGCGCAGTGAAGTCGAATGGACCCAAAATGGATTACTTCTTCTGCTCCTTCGGCGCAGCCTTGTCCTTGGCCGCGGCCGCTTCCGGGTCTTCCTTCTTCTCCCGGATCACTTCGGGGCCAGCGGCAGCTTCCGCCGTTGCCGCGACTGGCTCTTCCTCGACCGTCGGGGCGAGGACTGAGAAGGCGGTGAGATCGGGCTGAATTCTGGTCGTCACTCCAGACGGCAACGGAATTTCACGAACGTGAATGGCGTCGCCGATATTGAGTGCGGAAACGTCCACCCTGATGACATCGGGCAGATCACGCGGCAAACATTCGATAGCCAGCGAGCGCAGGTTCTGTTCGAGAAGGCCGCCCATGTTTTTCACACCATTGGCAACCCCCGTGGGCTCGAGCGGCACGTCCGCTTGAATCACTTCGTCCATCGAGACGGCGTGAAAGTCCACATGCAAGATCGCGCCTCCCAGCGGCGCGTGTTGCACCTCCTGCACCAGGGCGAGGCGATTCTTCCCTGCGATTTCCAGTTCCACCAGAATGTTTTCGCCCGCCGCGTGGCTCAGCAAGGCATTGATGTCGCGCCGGGAGACTTGCAGCGTTTCCGCCTTGTCTTTCGCGCCGTAAATCACCGCCGGCACAAAGCCGGACGTCTTGAGTTTTCGCACCGCGGAACGCCCTGTGGCCGTCCGCCGTTCCGCCGTAAGTTTAACCTGCTTAGCCATGTTCGAATCCTATTTGCCGTCGTTATCGATCTTGAACAGCGAAGAAACGGATTCGTCGTTATGAATTCGTTTCATGCCTTCACCGAGAAGCTCGGAGACGCAAAGCACGTGGGTCTTAAATCCCTCCACCGTGCGCACGGGCGTGCTGTTCGTCGTTATTAATTCCTCGATCTGGGAGTTTTGCAACCGAGGAATCGCGGCATCGACCAAAACGGCATGGGCGACCCCCGCGTAAATGTCCAGGGCACCATGCTCCTTGAGGATGTTTGCGGCTGAAACAAGCGTTCCCGCCGTCTCCGTCAGGTCGTCCACCAGCAGGACGTCGCAGCCTTCTACGTCGCCGATGACATAGAGCGCCTTTGTCTCGGTTGCGCTCTTCCGTTGCTTGGCCACGATGGCCAGGTTAACCCCGAGCGCCTGCGAGTAGGCGGAGGCCATTTTCAACCCGCCCACGTCGGGCGAAACCACCACGGTCTTGCGGGTCAGGCGCGCTCGCAGGTATTTGAGCAGAACCGGCATGGAATAAAGATGGTCCACCGGGATATCGAAAAATCCCTGCACCTGCTGGGCGTGCAGATCCATCGTCAACACGCGGCTGACACCGGCGGCGTAAAGAAGGTTCGCCACGAGCTTCGCGGTGATCGGCACGCGGGGCTGATCTTTGCGGTCCTGCCGCGCGTAGCCGAAAAATGGGATGACCGCCGTGATGCGATCGGCGCTGGCCCGGCGGGCCGCATCGACCATGATCAGCAACTCCATCAAATGCTGGTTGGTCGGCGGACACGTAGGCTGAATGATAAAAACGTCCCGGCCGCGAATGTTCTCCTCGATTTTGACGTAGGTCTCGCCGTCAGGGAATGAACTGATTGTTGCGGCTCCCAGGGGAATGCCGATGCCGTCACAAATTTTTTGCGCCAGGTCCAGATTAGCGGAGCCGCTGAAAACCTTCATCTCGGGTTGGTGCGCGTACATAATTTAAACGGGCGCTAACATTGGCGCGCCCTGCCTGCATTGGCAATCGCGGATGTAGAGGTGCTTGTGCCAAGCGCCTGCTGCTTGGTTGGGCGCTCGCCGCGGCAAGCGCCTTTACAACTTACCAAACGATGCGCGCAGCTTTTCCTTCTTCGCCTCCGCGTCTTCCTGCAAGCGACGCAGGTCGATCGTCAGCTGCTTTTGGAGCGATTCAGCTTCGTCCGTGCTGCCAGCGCTCTGCGCCTTGCTGATCTGGTCTTTGAGAAACAACTCCTTCTCGGCCATTCGAGCCTTAAACGTGGAATCGATTTCGGCGATCTGCTGTTTCTGCTCGTCCGTCAGCGCCACGCTGGGCGCTTTCTTCTCGAGCCGTTCCATCGCCAGTTCGTAAGCCGATTTCATTTTCTCTCCTCCTGAATCCTGATCTTGATCCTACTCCTGATCCTACAGAAGACGAAGGCGGATTGCAGTCGCGAAATCAAACCTTAAGTTACGATCTCGATGCCCGCTAAAATCCGTCTGCTCAGCACCGATTTCGACGGCACCCTGGTCGCACACGGCACTGATCCCGTGCTTGATCGCGACTGCATGGAATACATCGGGGAGCTCCAGAAACAGGGCGTTATCTGGGCGATCAACACCGGCCGCTCCGTGGATTTGCTCGAATCGGGCCTGGCTGATTTCGAGTTCCCCATTCATCCCGATTTCATCCTGACCAGCGAGCGCGATGTCTTTCGTCCCTCATCCAACGGCGGAAAGTGGGAGCCGTACGGCGACTGGAACGAGCGCGTCGCCCGCGATCACGCCGCCCTGTATAACTCGGCAGAGTCGGTCCTCGCAGAAGTGGTCGATTTCGTGAATCAGGAGACGAAGGCCCGCCTGCTTTATCACACGGCCGGCCTGGAGGGACTCGTCGCCGAAAGCGAAGAGGAACTAAATCGCGTGGCGGAATTCATCGATGAAGCCCGGCAAAAGCAACCGAAGTTCCATTACCAACGGAACACTATTTATATGCGCTTTTGTCACGCCGATTACCACAAGGGCGCGGCTCTGGCCGAATTGTCCCGTCTGCTGGAGGTTTCGCGTGAAGCCATTTTCGCCGCGGGCGATCACCACAACGATGTGTCGATGCTGGACGGCCGTTTTGCGCAATATCCCTCCTGCCCGGCCAACGCCATTCCGGAAGTAAGAGCGGCGGTGGAGTCCGCCGGCGGCTACGTCGCCTCAAAACCGTGCGGGGCCGGCGTCCATGAGGCGCTTTTACATTTCGCAGAATCCTGACCGCGGATTCGAAGGAGGACACCGATTACAAGCACCGGGAGGGTGCGCCGGACTAAAGCCCGGAGTGGAGCGCAGCGGAACTCCGGGTGTGTGAACCCAATAGACGGAGTCCCTGAAGAGGGGCGACGGAACATCCCGCTCGGGAGATTCCGCCACCCCTTGCCAGGGGTTAGATTGTTTCCTTGGGATAATTCCCGGAGTTTCGCTACGCTTCACTCCGGGCTCTACTCCTACGCGCCTCCGGCGCTGTGGGGCAACTCCAGTTTCAGGCGCGGCTCTTCCGCCAGAATCTCGTCGAGGGCCGGCCAGTCCGTTGCGCCATCGATGCCTCGGAAAGCGTGCAAGTAGACGGCCACATTTTCCCGGGGATGCTTCGCCAGAAGTTGCGAAACCGCAGCCGCGATTTTTTCCTTCGGCGGCGCAACCGGAAGGTCTGACACCGTACCGTCCTCCTC
>QHMY01000091.1 GCA_003218305.1 Verrucomicrobiota bacterium | reverse complement strand
CGGCACTCCGAAGTCGGTCAACGTCGGTCCCAGCGCTCGGGCCAGGATCCTCGCGCTCGCGCCATTACCAGGCCCGACGATCACTCCAGCGATCATCACGTTGTCATCCACGTCCACGAATCCACGCGTGCTGATGTTCCCCAGTTTCGCCGTCGGCAAATGATCCAGGTCGTACGCTTCCACCACCCCTACCCCCGTCGTCCCGTTTTTCCCGCGCACGATGGCCGTGTAACCCTGCCCCGGTGTCAGCGTCCAAATGATGGCCGACTCGGCCGCGTTGCCCGGTGCGAATCCGCTCGCTGCGATCTCCGCCTGCTGACTGGAATTCTGCCAGTCATCATTGCTCATCAGCAACGTGCTGCCCTGGAACAGGTCGAGGGTCGTGTCTTCCAGCGCCCCAGGAACACCGAGGCTGCTGAGCGATGGACCGATGGCTCGCAGGATTATTCTTGGGCTCCCTGTGCCAGTCGCGATCAGTCCACCGATCAGAACATTGTCTCCGCTGAGGACGCGCAGGCGGGTCGAGATGTTTCCCAAAGTGCTCGCGATCGCGAGTTCGAATTCGAAAGCGCCTATGTCGCTCACTCCAACGCGAGGATAACCCCGTTGGTCGAAACTTGGAGCGCGAGCATCATCTCCCGCGTTGATCGCGGGACTGCCGGCCAGAAGCGCATGCGTTTGAGTAGGGCCGCCGTTGCTCACCAGGAGCCCAAGCTGCGGATCTGTGTTGCGGATATCTCCGGCCGCGTTGAGAAGACCTCCCGGACCCGTACCGGCATCTCCAGCCGCTGCGTCGCTGCTCAGATTGTGCCCGAGCGAAGTCACCCTAGCTCCGACAATGTTACTACCAGATTGGCCTGTCTTCAGAACAGTATTGACCAGGGTCACGATCGCGTTTGCAGGATAGGAAGCGTCACTATTCCGTACGCCACCTCCAACGGCTGCTGAATTTCCCGCGATGGTCGAGTTAATTAAGTCGATCCTCGCCAGGTTGCCTCCTGTCCCCTCATTGAAGATCCCCCCGCCACCGCCATTTCCGTCGGAGACGGCGTTACCGCTGATCGTGCAGTTGGTTATTGTGACTGTCCCCCCACCCTGGTCGTAAAGAGCGCCACCGTCAAAAAGAGCGTTGTTAAGAGTCAGGGCGCTATTGCTGATTGCCACGGTCGCATCGCCGCTTTCGAGCCCGATAGCGCCACCGTATGTGGTGCTGTTTCCGCTCAGCGTCGAGTTCGTCACCGTAATATTTCCATTGCCCTCGTTGTAAATACCGCCGCCAACGCCGCCAACGCCAGAACTGCTCGCAGTCATGTTGTTACTGACTATGCAGTTATTCGTGACCAAAGTTCCGGTATTAGCGATGCCCCCACCGTCGCTGCCAGCGTTGTTGTTCGTCACCAGGCAATCAGTCATGGTTACTCGCGCAGTGTCGGCTGCGCCAATATTGCGAATACCACCGCCATCCCCAAAGGAACTGGTATTGCCGTTAAGGATGCAGTTGGTCAGCGTTAACGTGGCCACCTGGCCAAAGTTGCTATTGTTTTCGATCGCCCCGCCATGCTGGCTAGCGGTATTGCCGCTGAAGGTGCAATTGATCAGGGTCAGCGTCGCCGTGCCGCTGCCGAACATCGTATTGTTTGAAATACCCCCGCCACTGAATCCTTGATTCCCGCTGATCGTGCAATTTCGCACTGTCACGGTGGAACGGTTATTTGAAACGCCTCCGCCTTCGCTAGATTGGTTAAAGCCATTACCGATGGTCAATCCCGCAATGAGCACGGTGTGAAAACGCGGAGTTCCGGCGACTGAGCTACGTCGCACTGTGACAGGCTCGTCGCCAGGACCGTCATTGACGATTTGAATGTCTTTGTTGAAGAAGGGCAGTTGGCTGGTCAAGTCGATGACGTGCGGTCCGCTACCCGGAAGGTCAAATATGATCGTTCCACCGGCTGCAGAGCCATTGAGGTTCGTAATCGCCTCGAACAATGAGCCGGGACCACTATTGCCTGTGTTGGTGATTGTAAAGGTGACGGCGTTAGCCGCAGAGGCGATGGACAAGAGAAAGGCGGCGATCGCAATTCGAGACAAAAGGATTGCCGGGATCATAGAAGACGCGGCTCGAGACAAGAATGGTAAGCGCTAAAACTATGGAACATGGTAAACCTCGACCAGCCCAACACCGGTGGTGCGGTTAAGTCCGCGCACGATCGCGGTGTAGGCGCCGGGCGTCACTGTCTCCACCAAGGCTGCTTCCTCGAAATGACCTGGCCCCAGTCCAGCCGCTTCAATGAGCGCGCGTTGCTGCGAATCGTCCTGCCAGTTGTTGTTCGAGCGCACTACTGTCCCGCTCGAATTCACCAGGTCCAGCGTCGGATCGGCTAACGCGCCCGGCACTCCGAAGTCGCTCAACGTTGGTCCCAGCGCTCGCGCCAGGATCTTCGCGCTCGTCCCGCTGCCTGGCCCCACGATCACTCCCGCGATCATCACGTTGTCATCCACGTCCACGAATCCGCGGGTGCTGATGTTCCCCAGCTTCGCCGTCGGCAAATGATCCAGGTCGTACGCTTCCACCACTCCTACTCCTGTCGCCCCGTTTTTCCCGCGCACGATCGCCGTGTAACCCTGCCCCGGCGTCAGCGTCCAGATAATGGCTGACTCGGCGGCGTTACCCGGAGCAAATCCGCTCGCCGCGATCTCCGCCTGCTGACTGGAATTCTGCCAGTCATCGTTGCTCATGAGCAACGTGCCGCCTTGGAAAAGGTCGAGGGTTGTGTCTTCGAGCGCGCCAGGAACACCGAGACCGCTAAGCGATGGGCCGATAGCGCGAAGGATTACTCTTGGGCTGCCCGTGCCAGTCGCAATCAGTCCACCAATCAAGACATTGTCCCCGCTGAGCACGCGCAGCCTGGTCGAGATATTCCCCAAGGTGCCGGGTGTAGCTGTTGGCGTCGCAGTCGCGGTCGGCGTTGGCGTCGGTGAGACGGTAGGTGTTGAGGAAGGAAGTGGAGTAGCGGTCGGAGTTGGCGAGGGTGTGACCAGGGGTGGTGTCGGAGATGGGGTTGCGGTCTCGACAGGTGTTGGCGTGGGAGTAGGTGTTTGCGGCGTCCCCGAAGGCGTTGGTGTTGCGATGGGGCCTGGCAAAAAAACGGTCCGCACCGATTCCGTGATGCTCTCCGAGCCGTTGAAAACGCCGGTTCGATAATAGCCGCGAGCGCGGATGTAGATGTTCTGTCCAGGGGGAAGATTCAGGCCCGTCAGAGTCCAGTTGCTGCCCATTCCCGTGCCGTTACCCAGCAGCATGTAGTTCACGCTGTCGGTGGAAGACTCAAAGGTCACGCGCGCCAATTGCGGGCTTGAGCCCCCGCGTGTCCACGTTACTGCTGTTTGCGTAACCGCCAGGTCTTGCTGCGCGGCGGTGTCATTCGAAAGGCGCGCGAAATAGCTGCGGGATTGTCCTCCGATGAAGGACTCGAAATTGCCGCCCGCCAGGATTTTTCCGTCTGGCTCCACCACGATCGACGTGACAACCCGATTTGAGTTTGGATCAAAAGAATCCGGCAGGCCGGTCGCGGCATCGAGCCGGGCGATACGGCTGCGCAGTTCTCCTCCAATGGCCTGGAACTCGCCACCGACCAGAATTTTTCCGTCCCCTTGTAACGCGACCGACCAAACAGCGCCCTGGGCGTCCGGATTGAAAGAATCAGCCAGGCCAGTCGCGGGATCGAGACGGGCGATGCGGTTACGCGGTTGTCCCCCGATGCTGGCGAATTCCCCACCTTCCAGGATCTTGCCGTCCGCCTGGAGCACGATCGAAAAGACAGGATTGTTCGCGTTCGGGTTGAAGGAATCTGCCAGGCCCGTCGCGGCATCGAGCCGGGCGATGTTGTTACGCGTCTGTCCGCCGATGCTGCTGAACTCGCCGGCGGCCAGGATCTTTCCGTCCCTCTGCACCGCGATGGAGCGGACTGCAGTAATAATGACACCACCACTGGCATTCGGGTTGAAGGAATCTGCCAGGCCCGTCATGCCATCGAGCCGGGCGATGCAGCTGCGCGGCTGCCCCCCAATGTTGGTGAAAAAGCCACTCACCAAAATCTTGCCGTCTCCCTGTACCGCGATGGACTGGACACCACCGCCACTCGCGTCCGGGTTGAAGGAATCAGCCAGGCCGGTCGTGGCATCAAGCCGGGCGATGCGGTTGCGGGTCGCCCCGCCGATGCTGTTCGCTCCGTTGAAAGCTCCGCCCACCATGATCTTCCCGTCCGCCTGGACCACGATGGACTGGACAACATTGTTCGCGTTCGGATTGAAAGCGGTGTCGAGTGTACCGTCAGAGTTCAGTCGGGCGATGTTGTTGCGCGCCACACTCAAGACGCTGCTAAAGAGTCCGCCAATCAGGACCTTGCCGTCCGGTTGAACGGCAATGCCCTGAACATACTCGCCGACGACGTTGAGATTGAGCGTCCGGTCGACTCGGCCGTCCGTTTCCAGCCGGGCGATATTGCCGCGCGTTACCGCCGTCCCACCATTCGGCGTAAGCGTGGTGAACATACCGCCGGCCAGAATCTTGCCGTCCGGCTGCACGGCGATCGCCAGGACATTATTATTAGGGCTCGGATCGAAGGAATCCGCCAGGCCGGTGGTTGGATCGAGCCGGGCGATTCGGTGGCGCTGTTGTCCGCCAATGCCGAAGAAATCGCCTCCCGCCAGAATCTTGCCGTCAGCCTGGACCGCGATGGCGAAGACCCCATTGTTCGCGTTCGGGTTGAAGGAGTCTGCCGCACCCGTGACGGCGTCGAGCCGCGCGATACTGTTGCGGGGCTGTCCGCCGATATTGATGAAAAAACCGCCGGCCAAGACCTTGCCATCCGCCTGCACGGCAATGGCGTGGACTTCATCGGCCGCGTTTGGATTGAACGAATCCGCCAGTGCGGTAATGGGGTCGAGCCGGGCCAGATTGTTGCGCGGCTGTCCGCCGATGCTCATGAAAAAGCCGCCGGCCAAAATCTTGCCATCCGGCTGAATAGTGATGGCAAAGATCTCGAGACCGCTCAAGGCCGCGTCGAACGAGTCAGCCAATCCCGTCGCAGGATCAAGCCGCGCGAGACGATTGCGCGGCTGCCCACCGATGTTGCCGAAAAAGCCGCCGACCAGGATCTTGCCGTCCGTCTGTACCGCTATGGCAAAGACAGTACTGTTGGCATTCGGGTCAAACGAATCAGCCAACCCTGTCGTGGCATCAAGCCGGGCGATGTTGTTGCGGAGTTGTCCGCCGATGCTGGTGAAAGAACCGCCCGCCAAAATCTTGCCATCCGCTTGTAACGCGATCGATTGGACCGCAGCGTTGGTGCCGGTCGCGCTCGGGTCAAAACCCATGTCGAGCGTGCCATCCGGGTTCAGCCGCGCGATGCGGTTGCGCGTGACCGTTGCTCCCCCGTTAGGCGCGACTGTCGTGAAATCGCCGCCGATCAGAATCTTCCCGTCCGGTTGAACAACCACCGCGCGGATCGTGCCGTTGGCGTTTGGATCGAACCCGTCGAGCGCTGATTGCGCGCGTGCGACCGCTCCCGTCACCAATAGGAACAGCAAGGGCATCGCCACGATCTTCAGCAATCGTCGAAGCAGAATTGAATCAATGGGGGGCATGGTGGCTCGTTTTTAGGCGTTTGATGTCTATCGGCAAAGGAGAAAGCGCCCTCTCAGAAAATCAGGCCGGCTCTCCATTGTCTTTGACCGCGGATGACCCGGATGTCTCGGATAGAACAAAAGAAAAGGCCTTCGGAACACTCTGCTTTTCTTCCCACGTTGGATCCGAGCAATCCGCGGTTCAATCCGGCATCGCCCTCCTTTGCAAGCGAGGTAGGTCAGTTCGCTGCTCTGACCGCGGACGCCGCAGCGCGGCGTCCCTACCAAAGGCAACGGCGGTTTGGAAAGCGCCGCTCCTTGGAGCTCTAGTGCCGACCGGTCCGCTCGAGGAGCGGTTCCCACCAAGCGCGATTGTTCGCGTACCAATCGATCGTCCCTTCGAGACCTTCCTTGAAATTGTGGAGCGGTTTCCATTTCAATTCCCGCTGCGCGAAGGAGGAATCGATCGCGTAACGCCGGTCGTGCCCGAGCCGGTCGGTCACGAACGTGATCAGGCTCTCCGGTTTGCCGAGCCTTTGCAGAATCAGTTTCACCGTCTCCAGGTTCGGCATCTCGCTGTCGCCGCCGAAGTTGTAAACGTTCCCCGGTTTCCCCTCGAAGAGCGCAGCCACAATGGCCGCGCAATGGTCTTCCACGTGGATCCAGTCGCGGACATTCAGGCCGTCGCCGTACACCGGGAGCGAATCGTCGCGCATTGCGTTGATGATCATGAGCGGGATCAATTTCTCGGGAAATTGATACGGCCCGTAGTTGTTCGAGCAGCGGGTTACGATCACCTCCTGGCCAAAGGTCTTGTGGCTGGCCAGCGCGATCAGGTCGGCCCCGGCTTTGCTCGCGGAATAGGGAGAACTCGGCTCGAGGGGGGATTGTTCGGTGAACTTCCCGGACGGCCCGAGGGAGCCGTAAACCTCGTCCGTTGAGACCTGAATGAAGCGCTGGACGCCGTGCCGGCGGGCGCAATCGAGCAGGACGCTGGTCCCGACGACGTTGGTGTGGATGAAGTTCTGCGGGGAATTAATGCTGCGGTCCACATGCGATTCCGCGGCGAAGTTCACCACCGCATAAAAGGGGTGCTCAGCCATGAGAGCGTCCATCTGGTCGGCATTCGCAATATCGGCTTTGAAAAACTCGTAACGCTCGCCATGTTCCTCGGCTACACCATCCAAATTAGCCAGATTCCCGGCGTAGGTGAGGACATCCACGTTGCTCACCGAAGCGGGCTTGTAATGTTGGAGAATATATCGAATAAAGTTGCTCCCGATGAATCCACAGCCACCGGTAACGAATATGCGCATGGAGTCGAGTCCTAGCAGCGGACCAGAGACCGCGCTAGCAGTTTTTCCCAGTTGGACCGATCGCATGGCCGATCTGAAGGAGCGCGCCGCTACTGTTGACTGGGTGCCGTGGGCGATCCTCGGGCTGGCGGCCTTTTTGCGGTTCCTCCTCCTCGGGATGAAGCCGCCGCACTTCGACGAGGGGATCAACGGCTGGTTCGTCGACCAGATGGTTAAGAACGGTTTTTACCGGTACGACCCGACCAATTATCACGGCCCTCTCCATTTCTATGTGCTCTTCCTCTCGGAGACGTTGCTGGGGCGGAATATCTGGGCCTTGCGCCTGCCGGTGGTGATCATCAGCACGTTTTGCGTCTTTCTCACGATGAAGTTCGAGCCGTTTGTCGGCCGCAACGTCAGTCGGCTGGCGGCGCTGGCCATGGCGATCTCGCCCGGATTCGTTTTCTACGGTCGCTATTCGATCCACGAAATCTGGCTCCAATGTTTCTCGATGTTCTTCATCCTGGGTCTCCTCGGATTGTGGCGGCGCGGAACTCCTGGCTACCTCTGGTGCCTGGTCATGGGATTCGCCGGCATGGTGCTGACCAAGGAGACTTATATCATCCATGTCGGGTGCGCGGTGTTGGCGATGCTGGTAACCGGCGTCTCACACCGTTTGAATCGAGTGCCGAACATTCGGCCCGTCCGGCAGCTCTGGAGCTACTTGGACCTTCTAATGGCAGTCGCGGTGGGCGCTGCCCTCATTATTTTCTTTTACTCGGGCACCTTTTTCAACTGGCCGGGAGTGAAAGGTCTCTTTCAAACGTTCCAAACCTGGTTCAAGACCGGTTCGAATGGAAACGGCCATGAAAAGGTGTGGTGGTACTGGTTCGAGCTGATCGGGCGCTACGAGCTCGCGATCGTTTTCGGTCTCCTTTTCGCCCTCTACACGCCTTTCATCAAGAACATCAGTCTCCGCTTTCTCGCGGTTTACGGCGTTGGGTGCCTCGCGGCCTACAGTATCGTTCACTACAAGACCCCGTGGTGCATCATCGCCTTTATCTGGCCGATTCTCTTCGTTTTCGGCGCGGTGTTGCTGATCGTTCCGGTCCGATATCGTCTGGCCACCAACATCAGCCTGGGCCTTATCCTGTGGGCGTCACTGATAAACAGCATCCGGTTGAATTACTTCCGATGCAGCTCGTTTGAAGAGCCCTACGTTTATGTCCAGACTTACAACGACATCTTCAAGCTGACCAAGCCATTGCTCACCCTGGCCAAGGAGGACCCGACCACCTACCAGCTCGTCGGCCACTTGATTCGCACCAGCACCTATCCTTTCCCGTGGATCCTCGGCGACTTTACCAAGGTCGGCTACTACGAGGCGGGTAACATGCCAAACGACGTCGATGGCGCTTTTCTCATTGTGCAGCAGGACAAAATCGCAGAGGTCGAGAGCAAGATGCACGAGTCTTACTTTACCGACTTCCTGACCATCAGGCCTTACCAGGACACGTCGAAGCTCTACTTAAACGCGAAAGTTTTCGCAAAGCTGTTCCCCGGCCGGACCGCGGAGTTTACGGGTAAACCTGCTACTCCATGATCCACACCTACGCTTACCCGCCGAAATGAAGTTGCTATCGGCGGGGCTGACTTTTGTTAACGTGATGACGGTGTGCGGTCTCCTCGGGGGGATCGCGGCTCACGGGCTGAGCGGGAAGGTCGCGGCGTTTGCTGCGATCGTCGGACTCATCGCTGCCATCCTGGCTTTCCTGGGAACCTCCTCAGCGATCACGCAGAAAGCGGTGCCGGCGAACGCCGGTCCCGACGCGCTCTCCGAGGGCACGCCTTCCCGCGATCGCGGCCCGCGCGACCGCAACCAGCCGATTGTCGTGGCCCCGGCGTCGCAACGATATCGGTCGATCTGGCTTTGGCTCATGGTGGCCCTTTTCGCGATCTTCGCGATCCGTTCCTTCTGCAACGTCCTCTTTGTTGACGGGAACGAGCTGAAGATCCAAAACCCGAATAACCTGGGCGACCTTTCGCTCCACATTACTTACATCAAGAACTTTGCCACCGGAGTAGCCCTCTGGCCGGAGAATCCGATCTATGTCTACAGCACACTGAGGTACCCAGTCGGCGTCGACTTGTTCAACTCGCTCCTTCTCTGTCTCGGGGTCGGTGTCGTTCGCGGGCTGGTCTGGGCGGGCTTGCTGGCGTCGGCCGCCCTCTGTTATTCGCTATATCGCTGGGGCGGAACGTTCACCATTGCCGGATTTCTCTTCAACGGAGGCTTGGTCGGGTTTCAGATCTTTAAGAATTGGGACTGGAACGATTACCAGGGCGTCCAGTACATCGGCTGGAAGAGCCTCGCTCTTTCCATGCTCGTGACTCAGCGCGGTCTGCTCTACGCCCTGCCCGTCGGACTTCTTTTGCTCTACCATTGGCGAGCAAAGTTTTTCCCGCGCGCCCCCGAGGAAGGCGCGGGAGAACCGGCCCCTGCTCCCCTGCCCTTTTGGGTGGAGCTGACGCTCTACGCGACGATGCCGCTCTTTCATCTTCACACGTTTATGGCGCTGAGCCTGGTCCTGGCATTTCTCTTCCTCTTCCTGGATTCCGGGCCTCGGAAACGACTGGCTTTGCTGGTTATTTTGGCCCTCGTGCCAGCCAGCTTTTTTGTCTGGCTCATCACCGACCACTTTCATGCCGGGTCCGTCCTCCAATGGAATCCCGGCTGGGTCCAGAACAACGGCGATTTCGCCCGGCCCTTGGCGGCTTTTTCTCAACAGCCGCCCAACCCCGCCGACCCGCCGGTGTCCGGTTTCTTCGGCACGCTGAAACATTTCTTTCAATTCTGGACCATCAACTTCGGGATCTTTCCGCTGCTCGTCATCGCGTTGGTGACGCTGCTGGTTCTGCGAACCTGGAAACGGCGAGCCGAGCCCGCCCCGGTGCAAATCCGGCTGGTCCTTTTCCTGGGAGCGGTCGCGCTGGCGCTGGCCGCCCTGGCCAGTTCGTATGCTTATTTCTCGTTAGGCTATTCCCTGTTTGTCGTCCTCGCGCTGATTCCGCCAGTCGCTTTCGCCGTGATCATCCCGTTCGCCGCTGCCGTGGCCCAACGCGACTGGCGGCAGAAAATTCCGATCACCGCGGCTACCGCCTTCGTCATCCCGGCAGTCGCGCTCTTCCTTTTCTCGTGTCTGGTCAAAACCGCTCCCTGGGAGTGGGACAACATCAAGCTGATCATCTGGTCCTACTTGATCGTGCTCCCGTTTGTCTGGAGCGAAGTCGTTTCCCGCTGGCGCTTTCCCATCCGGGCGGTCGTTTGCATCCTGCTTTTCTTCTCTGGCTTCGTGACGCTCTTCGGCGGACTTGCGGCCGGCAAAGGCGGCTTTGGCCTGGCCGATCGCAATGAACTGGACGCCATCGGGGTTGCGCTGAAACCCATCTCGCCCGAAGCCCGCTTCGCCGCTTATCCCACCTACAACCATCCGCTCCTCCTTCAGGGACGAAAACTGGTGATGGGATACCCGGGCCACGTCTGGACTCAAGGGTTCAATTACGGCGACGATTTCAACAAACTTCAGACGATGATGAACGGCGCGCCCAACTGGAGAGAAACGGCGAAAAATTTCAAGGCGCGCTACCTGTTCTGGGGCCGCGAGGAAATGAAGAACTACGCGCAGAGCACGCGTCCGTGGGAAAAAGAATTAAAACCGATCGCCACCGGTCCTTGGGGAAGCATCTACGATCTCGAACCGTCCCAGCAAGCCCCTCCCGCCGCTGCCGCTCCCGCGGCAGCCTCCCCGACCCCAATCGCCATCCCAGTTCCTTCGACCCCAGGCCAGTAATTGGGAACGCGAAGCACGGTCGGGACGTGAGTCGAGGACCAACTGCCGCGCCTTGATTTTTTGCGCGACGAAATACGGCACTCCGCCGGTCGTTTCCAGATGCCGCCGGCCGAGAAACACGAGTAATTTTTCATCCCGGTGCTCGCGGAACTGTCCGACAATTCGGTCGGCCGCGAATCCGACCTCGTCCCGCGACGCTCTCGGAGGTTGCAACGCGAGAAAACGCGTCCGCCATTTCTTCCCTTCCACGAGCAAGGCGCGATATTTTTCGCGTCCGCGCTCCGTTCCCGGGAGATCGAGCCGGGAAAACAGGCCGTCCGTCGAAATCTCACCGTTCGCCCACTGCTGGAGGAACGTTTGTTCTTCCACGGCGATAAAGTCCCAGCCGATCGCGAATGAATTTCCGCTGGCTTTCAATGCCTCCATGAGCCGGGAGGCCGGCCCCGGCAATGGCTCCGATCCCAACAATTCGGTGGGAAAATAAATGATGTCGGCATTTTCAACCAATGCGGCGAATCTCGCATCCGCCCGCGGCATCGCCCTGGTTTCAATTGCCGCGGGCCTGGGCAAAGCCGGTGGCCCGGAAAAGAAACTGCAGCCCGAACTGGCCACGATGAGTGCCAGCAAAACCGCCTGCCGAAAAAAGTAGAAAAGCGTTTCCGAACTCAAGCGCATTCGAGTTACGATGAAATTCTATCTAGGCTGACCCCGGTGCGGGACGCGCCGCCAGGCTCAAGACGAGTTGACCTTCCGCCACCCGCACGCCGCTTACGCTGGCATCGACCTTGAACTGCAGCAAGCCATCCACTTGCGCCAGTTTTTCGGCCCGAAGCTCAACCCGTTCGTCCGGCCGGACGGCCCGAAGAAACTTCATGCTCCGGATCGCCGACAAGAGAAAGAGTGGCTTTGGATCTTCGGGGAAACCGGACGCTGCGGCGAGGCCCGCGGTCTGAGCCAGAGCTTCGGTGAGGATCACGCCCGGAACGAGCGGATTACCCGGGAAATGCCCGCGAAACATCGGGTCATCGCCGGCGAAGAAGGTCGCGGCCTCCACCAGACGGCCCGGCTCGCACCTGACCAATTCGCGCACAAAAACAAACGGCGGCCGATGGGGAAGGCCGAGGAAGGGCGACGAGGATGGAGAATTGAGAATGGAGGATGGCGGATGTTTCAAGTCTCTATCCTCAATCCGCTATCCTCTATCCTCGCTTCGCCCCTCATCCATTCACGAAATAGACAAACTTCCAGCTGCCGCCGACCCGGCGAATGCCCACGCGATAGCCGTCGTAGTGGAGCGCCTCATCGGCGAACTGAGGGGGCGCGACCCAGAATTCGCCTTTTTTAGCAAAACGCTCCGTCAAAATAGCGTCGAGTTCTGTCCAGAGCCCGTTTTCGTCCCAATATTTGAAGACGCCGTCGCCCTTGCGGTCCTCGGCCGCGGACGCGCCCAGGACAAAGGCGAAATCTTCCGTCATCATCGAGGCCAGCGTGTTCGCATCGTGCGACGACACCGCTTTCTTCAGCCGCCCAACGAACGCTTGAAAATCGACGTCCTGATTCTCGTCACGCAGTTCGGCCTTGGCCCGTTTTTTTAGAGCAGCGTCCTGCTTTTTCTTTTTATCGGCCGCCGAGCTACAGCCGCCCAGCGCCAGCGCGGCCAGAAGGAAAAAAGAGACGATTTTTTTCATGTCAGTGATCTTCTGTCACGTTTGCCGGTCGGACTCAAGGTCGGACTTGCCCGGCTGCAAGGTCCTTCTCGTCCACGTCGTCGTCCTCGTTCTCATCCCCATCCTCGTCCTCAGTAACCCCTGAGCCACGAAACAAGGGCTTGCGAGGGGCACTCAACGATTTACCATTTCAATCTCCACACGCTCGGGTGGTGAAATGGCAGACACGTACGTTTGAGGGGCGTATGCCGCAAGGCATGGGGGTTCAAGTCCCCCCCCGAGCACTCCCCCCTCCTGCTCATGATCCTGATCTTACTCCTCATCATCGTTCTCTAGCGAGGTCCATCCCGGAGGATTACGAGCAGGATCAAGATCATGAGCAGGAAGTCATCAATGCGTCCGCGTTTTTCCGCTTCCTCTACCTCTTCCTCTTCCGTGTCATTCCGAGTCGCGCAGACGATGAGGAACCCCGCCAATGCAGGATCGGCTTTTCGCTTAGGGGAGGCGTTTATTGCAGTTGCGAGGTCCTTCGGCGCGCTTCGCCAGCCTCAGGATGACATGCTGCCGGCTGCCAGGCCGTGGTTTGCCCTCGCCTGATCTCATCCGTTTTTGTCCAATGAGGAATGCCGGAGACAACTGGGCGCGAACAGACAATTGCCGGCTCGGACAATGTCTCCATCACGGTGGCGGTCGGTGAGCGGGAAATCTCCTTCCGCTATCTGCCTCCCGGACCTGGCGGTGGCGCCATCAACATTTATCTCGCGCTCGGCACCGGCCGGCAAATCGGCGCGGCGGCCCTCCCATTTGTTCAACATGAGGAAGGATCGACCGTCTTCCTGCCGTTCAAGTGCGATCTTCTCCTTTCAGTTGAAGTCAGGGCCGGACAGGTCGTCTGCTTTCTCCGCAGATGGGAACGCTGGCGGTGGAGCGAGCGGGAGCAAACAGATTCGTTCGCCGCTACCTCCGACAACGGCGCGTTTGTCTTTCGCCTGCCGCGTCGACTGGTGGGAGAGAAATCAAGCATGGACTTCGTCGCTTACGCGAAAGATCCAATCGCGAACGACGGCTGGGGTTGGTTCTGGGGATGCTCGGATCCGAGCGTCGCCAGCGGTCTCGGGGACAAATACATTCCGCATTACTACGAGCTGCGGATGGAGACGGACGGGCTTGTCATCCCGAGCGGAGTCGAGGGACCCCGTGGAGGATCGCTCGACTTGCCACGGGGTCCTTCGACTTCGCTTCGCTCCGCTCGGGATGACAGAGGGGTGGAGCGTGCCTCACTTTTGAGTTTGCACGGACGTCATGGCGCCAAAGCAAGAATCCGCGTCTATCAGCTGTTCGTCAGGCTGTTCGGCAATATCAACGAAACGCGCAAACGGAATGGCACCCTGGCCGAGAACGGTGTGGGACGCTTTGCCGATATCAACGACGCAGCCCTCAGGTCCATCCGCCAAATGGGTTTCACCCACGTCTGGCTCACCGGCATTCTCCAGCAGGCCACGGCCACGGATTATTCAGCGATCGGCCAGCCCGCCGATGACACCGATTTGCTAAAGGGTCTCGCCGGGAGCCCTTACGCCATCAAGGATTATTTCGACGTTTGCCCGGACTACGCGCAGGAGCCGGCGCGGCGCCTGCAGGAATTTGAGAGCCTGGTCGAGCGACTGCACGAACATGAGCTGAAAGCGATCATCGATCTGGTCCCAAACCATGTGGCCCGGAGCTTCGATTCCTGCATCAGGCCGGACCACAATTTCGGCAGTCGCGGCGGAGGCGGAACCGGCGACGACATAACCAAGTTTTTCGATCCGCATAACAATTATTTTTATCTCACCCCGGATGGAAACGGCCCGCCGCTCCGGCTTCCCACTTGCCAAAACGGCGTCCCGGTTAGTCCGACCTGCCAAACCGTAGCGGCGTTTCGTGAGCGCCGAAGCCAACCTAACGACGACGATCATGGGCCGCCGCTCCAAATGTGCGACGGGCTTTTCTCGGGCGAGACAACCTTCGGCCGCGTCACCGGCAACAATGTGGTGAGCTGGACGCCGCAGCTAAACGATTGGTACGAAACCGTGAAGCTAAACTACGGTTTCGATTTCACCCATCCGTCGAAATCGGTCCGCGAATACCCGAACGCCTGGACCCCGGAGAAAGCCATCCCCGACACCTGGCTGAAGATGGATCGGGTAATCGAGTACTGGCAATCGAAGGGCGTGGATGGATTTCGCTGCGACATGGCGCACATGGTCCCGCCGGAATTTTGGTCGTGGGTAATCGGGCAGGCTCGCCGGCGACAACCGGGGGTTTATTTCATGGGCGAAGCCTACGACGATGACCCGAGCAAAGTGCCGGGGAGCGATCCGGTCATCGCGGGCCTCCACGGGGGCAGAGGAAATGTGATGTTCGATCTGTTGAACGCCGGCTTCGATGCCGTTTACGACGCGCCGGCTTACCGCGCGCTCAAACGGATCTATGACGGCCCGGGTTGGGCCAATGACGTCGATCGCGAGATCGCCGATGGATTCATCCAACACAATTCGGTCCGCTACGCGGAAAACCACGATGAGGTCCGGCTGAGCGCGGCGTCGGAATGGGGCGGCACGGGGATGGACGTGGGCCGGCCCGTTTCCGCGATTCTCTACGGCATGTCGCGAGGTGCCATCATGCTTTACAACGGCCAGGAAGTCGGCGAACCGGGGACGGGCGAGGAAGGTTTCGGAGGCGATAACGCGCGCACCAGCATCTTCGACTATTGGTCGATGCCCGAGTTTGTGAAGTGGGTGAATGGTCATCGCTATAACGGCGGCGGTCTCTCACCGGAGCAAAAAGCGCTGCGGGTCTTCTACTCACGGCTGATCAAGCTCGTTGGAGAACCTGCCTTTCGAGACGGCGAGTTTTTTCCGCTTAATCCCACGAACCGCGACAATCCCAGCTTCGGACGTTTGCCTGGCGAGCAAGCCAGCGGTCATTGGTTCTACGCTTTCCTTCGCTACGATCGAGCCACGTCCCAGCGGTTCCTCGTTCTCGCGAACCTTCATCCGACCATTCCGCTGAGGGAGGTTCGGGTGCTCCTGCCAGCGAGTGTGCTGGAGTTTCTCAATCTCGGTCCGGGGACGGACTTTTCTCTGGTCGATCGGCTGGCGCAGGCACCTACATTGGAATTACGCAGCACTGCCGCCGAAGCGCTAAGCTCAGGAATTCCGATTCCAGAGATTCCACCACTCACGCCACTCTATCTCGAGTTCTCCAGTTAGTAGCACATCAACACGGAAAGCGTGTCATCCCGAGCCGCACAGACGGCGAGGGACCTCCCACCAACTGTTGGATCACACTTGGAACAGAAGAGACTTCGAATGCGAGGTCCCTCCGCGTCTGCGCGCGTCGGGATGACACGCTGTAGCTCCGCGTTCCCGGGGCTTCTCGTTCCCAAGTTGTACTTGGGAACGAAGAGAGATCCGATGAGAGGACTAGAAGGGGTTTGGCGTTGGCGCTTCACGGTCGGGCGCCGGTCCAGCGCCAACGGCGCCATTTCATTTCAGCCTGGGGCAACGCCCCAGGGAACTCGAGCACCTCAACAAACCGAGCGCTGAAAGCGCGATTCAACACGCTGGTAACAGATCAATCCCTCGATGCTTGGTGCTGAAGGTGATGTGAAGGATGATCGCTCTCGTTCCCAAGTTGCACTTGGGAACGCAGTCATCCCGCGCGGGCGCTATATCGCCAACAGCCAACGGCAGTACAACTGCCCAACAAGACCGTTCCCAAGTGCAGCTTGGGAACGAGGAGAGCATCGGATGAACCGCGCTTTCAGCGCTCCGTCTGTGGAAGGTGGACGAATTCCTGGGGGCGTTGCCCCAGGCTGTCAATGAGGCAGCGCCGTTGGCGCGAGGAACCTGCGGCGCGCCTCAGACCCTATGCGCGGACCGAATAGGCTTTCCGCAAAGAGCTCTCTCTCGTAACCTCCGCTCTATGGAATCGCTTTATTTTGTCGGCCTCGCGGTCATGGGGCTGTTCGCGTTCATTATTTTTATCCTCGTCTTCCGATTCTTCGGATTCTGGCTGCGGGCGCGGGTGGCGAACGCTCCCGTCGGACTCATCAAAATGTTCGGAATGAGTCTGCGCAAAGTGCCGGTCGGAATGATCGTCGATAACCGCATCACCGCCGTCAAAGCCGGGCTCGATATCCCCAGCGACCCACTCGAAGCCCATTACCTTGCCGGCGGCGACGTCGGGCACGTGATCCTCGCTCTCATCGCCGCGGACAAAGCCGGCATCTCGCTCGATTTTAACCGGGCTTGCGCGATCGATCTCGCGACCAAGGGCACAGGCAAGACCGTCCTCGAGGCTGTCCGGACCAGCATCAACCCAAAGGTAATCGACGCGCCCAGCGCCAATATGGGTCGCACCACCATCGATGGCGTGGCGCAGGATGGCATCGGCGTGAAAGTCAAAGCGCGCGTGACAGTGCGTTCGCACCTCGATCGATTCGTGGGAGGCGCTACCGAAGAAACAATCATCGCCCGCGTCGGTGAAGGAATCGTCAGCTCCATCGGGACGGCTGCTTCGTACAAGGATGTCTTGGAAAATCCGGATCGAATTTCGAAAACCGTTCTGGCGAAGGGCCTCGACAGCGGAACCGCCTTCGAGATCTTGTCGATCGACATCGCCGATGTCGATGTAGGCGAAAACATCGGCGCAAAACTTCAGACGGAGCAAGCCGAAGCCGACAAACGAGTCGCCCAAGCCAAGGCCGAAGTGCGCCGGGCCGCGGCGGTGGCAGTCGAGCAGGAAATGCGCGCTCGGACCCAGGAGATGCGGGCGAAAGTGGTCGAGGCCGAAGCGCTCGTGCCTCAGGCCATGGCCGACGCCTTCCGCTCCGGCAATCTCGGGATCATGGATTACGTCCGGATGAAAAACGTGCAGGCTGACACTTCGATGCGGGAATCAATCGCCGGCGGCGACAAGCCCCGGAGCGAGGGAACAACCTAAACAATTCGCTAAATCACCAGGCCGCTAATTCGTTCATTCATCCAATGTTCGATCATCCGATCATCCTGATCATCGTCGTGGCCGCGGCCTTATTGCGCTGGCTTTCGCAACGATCGCAGGCCTCAAAGGAAACGGATCCGGAAAGGCCGCAGGTCCCCGGCCTGCCCATTCCTCGCGGTGGCGAAACCCAGACGGAGGAGGAACGCATTCGCCGTTTTCTCGAAGCGCTGGGCCAGCCCACGACTTCAACTCCACCACGAAAAGTGACCCCGCGCCCCGCCGCGACCAAAGTCGTGCGGCCAAATCTTCCGCCTTTGACGTCACCGCTTCCTCCACTCGTCACGGTGCCACCGCCGCTGCCTCCTGTTCCCTCAGCGACGGTTCAACCGGCAGCACCACCCCCGCCTCCACCACGTCCCATCCAACGAATTTTCACCCCGGCGCCTGTGCAGGAAGCGAGTTTCGAGGTCCGTGATCTCGCCGCGCAAACGTCAAGCGATGTGGCTTCCGAACGCCCCACCGTTGCGGGGCAACAGGGGCTCCTTCCTATGCTTCGGTCCGCGCAGGGTCTCCGCAGCGCCATTGTCCTGCGCGAAATTTTCGGGCCGCCGCGCGGGTTGCAGACGTTCGATCCGGTCGGCGGGTTTTAGTGTCTCTGGCCTGTCATCCCGAGCCGCATAGACGGCGAGGGACCTCGCAGTTGGAATTTCCGCTACCGCGAGTCTTCAGGCGTTCAATGACGGAGGATGCGTGATGTTTCGCGGAAGCGGTTGAGCGTTCGTGAGGTCGGCGCTCCTCCCAGGTCGCGATCCCGGTCTACGCGACTCGGGATGACATCGATGCGCGGAACTTTTAAGGACGGCGGTGATGCTCGCCGCTACAGCGAGCGAATGCGAATCCACGTTTCCGCATGCCGGCCGCTAGCCAGATCGGTCACGATGATCCGGTGCTCGCCCTCCGCCGCCAGGGCGAAATCCGCGCCCGACTCGGAGCGGCAGGTCAGCGAGTCGCTCTCCCATTTCACCAGCGTTCCTCCGTTCGCGGCCAATGGAATTCGGCCCGTGGACGGCACATCGGGATCGACCACATATACGCTCCCCGGCAAAGGCGACGTAATGCGCAGGTCCCCATTCATCGAGGCGAGAGCGACCCGATCGCGAATGCCATTCTCCGCGCTGTTGAACCAATCCGCGTACTCGGGCCCGAGCTGAACGTTGCCCGCCCCATCGTAATCGCCCGGCGACTCCTGCGCCGGAAGCTGATCGGATACAAATTTCTCGCGGATGCCGCGCGGATCCGTTTCTGCCAGCAACTTTCCAGTCAACGGATGCACCTTGCGCTCCACGATCTCCGCCGGCGTGCGATACCAGCTCGTGCCGCGATTCGCGTGCAGGTAATCGAAAATCTCGTGCAGAATCGGGCCGGCGCCGGTCACTCCGGAAACCTCCCGCATGGGCGAGCCGTCGAAATTTCCCACCCAGACCCCGACGGAAAACTCCGGCGTGAATCCGATCGTCCAGTTGTCGCGAAAGTCGGTGCTCGTCCCGGTTTTGCAGGCAACGGGATAATCGAAGCGCAGGGCCGAATTCATGCCGAAGGCCAGGGTGCGAGCGGCATTGTCGCTCATGATATCCGCGATTTGCCAGACCAGTTCCGGCCGCGAATAGCGATGGGCCGCGGCCGGCGCGGTGGTCAAAACACGCCAGGGCCGATATTCGCCCAGGCGCGCCAGGCTGGCGTAAGCGTTGGTGATCTCGAGCAGACGCCCTTCGCAATTTCCCAGGGTGAGGCCGGGTCCGTAAATTTCGGGCGGCCGATCCAAAGTCGTTAGGCCACAAAGACGCAGGCGCTCGTGCAAAGCTTCCGGGCCGCCGGCGGCGAGAAGGACCTTCACCGCCGGAATGTTGAGGGAGCTGGCGAGCGCGGTCCGATAACGCACCGGCCCGTAGCAACGGCGGTTGTAATTCTCCGGCCGATAAAATCCATCGGCCGAAGGAAAACTGGTCCGCACGTCCGCCACCATCGTGGCAGGGGTCGCCCCACGTTCGAGGGCCAGCAGATAGGTAAACGGTTTCAGAGTGGACCCCGCTGAACGTTGCGCCCAGGCGCCGTTCACCATCCCCGTTCCCGGCGCGAAATAATTCTCCGAGCCAACCAGGGCGATGACGTCGCCGCTCGCGTTGTCGATAATCACCACCGCGCCGTTACGCACATTCTGCTCGCGCAACTGCGCGAGCCGTTCCCGCAATATTTTCTCAGCCACTTCGTTGAGCCGGAGATCAAGCGTGGTTTGCAGCTCGGAACGCGGACTCTCCTGAGGTTGCTGCAACACCAGCTCTACAAAATGCGGCGCGCGAAAACGACGGGCCGGCGGGCGAAGCGCCAGCGACTCGTCGTGCGCACGAGCGAAACGCGCGGCGTCGAGCCAGCCATTGGCGTGCAGGCGGCGCAGCACCGTTTCCTGCCGGCGCCGGGCCGCATCGAGCGCCACATGGGGATTCAGCTTCCGCGGATTTTTCGGGAGCCCAGCCAGAAACGCAGCTTCCGCGTCGCTCAGGTCGGAAACGGGTTTGCCGAAATAATAATCCGCCGCGGAAGCGAGACCGATGTTCAGGTTTCCAAAATCGATTCGATTGAGATAGGCGGCGAGGATCTGATCTTTCGACCAGATCTGTTCGAGACGGAGCGCCGTCACGCTCTCGATCAGCTTTGCCCGGAGCGTGCGCGGCCGGCGCTCGGAGATCTTGATGAGCTGCTGGGTAATCGTCGATGCCCCGGAGGTGATTCGACCGTGGCTTAAGCCCGTGACGATGGCTCGCCCGGTGGCCAACCAATCGATTCCGCCATGCCGGAAGAAGCGTTTGTCTTCGGCGGCCAGGACGGCATCGATCACATGCCGCGGGACATCTTCGAGAGCCAGTTCGCGACTGAAACGCTCCTCCACGCGCGCTTCGCGCAATGGGATTCCATTTCGATCAACTAAGGAAATGCTTTGCACGGGCGGCCTAAGCAAGGCCCCCGGGATCGGCGCCAGGCGAAGACAAAAATGTCCCGTTAGCCACAGCACCGCCGGCAAGATTAGTGCGACCGCAAATGGACGCCAATGAACGCCAATGAACGAGACCGGAGGCTCCGTCCCGGAAAATTCGCGTCTATTCGCGCTCATTGCGGTTAGGGCAACGATTCAGCACGCACATGCATCGTCTCCGTGGTCCCAAATCGTTCCGGATGATACATCTCCTCGATCTTGGCTGAAGCCGCGATGGCGTCGCCGGCCGAGATTACGCGGGCCAGATACCGAAGCGTGTAGCGCCCGGGATAAAGCACATCGACGAAGAACACCGCCCGATCTTCCCGCAATTCGGAATAGTCGCTGACCCATTCGGTCCCGACCGTTTCGCCCGCGACCACTTCCTGCGATTTGAAGGCGGGATTGATCGCTTCGAGAACTCCGGGCAACGGATCTTCCACGGCGAGATAGGTTGCGCGCCGGCGGACATCAATGTCCAGGGCCACCAGAATGCGATCGCCCACGCGCAGGTTTTCCGCAGCGGAAAGATGACCATCGTCACCGAGCTTAAAGTATCTCCGGGTGATTCCGTACCCGCGATCCTGCCGGGGCCGCTCAATTAGTTTCGGCCTGGCTTCAATCGTCACTTCGGAGAAAATCTGTCCGCCTTTCTTGCTCACCCGAATGGGTTCCGCGGCGCTCTTGGGCACGATCGGAAACACCGTGGTCACGAGCGGCTTGTCCTTGCTCACCGCAAAAGGCTCCGCCGCCTTGTCCCACACAATCTGGCCGGACGCATTCTTGTCGCCGGTTTCGACCTGGCGCAGGTAGGAGGAGAGCGCCAGGAGCGACCAGCAGTTACCCTGAGTGGTGCTCCAGTGGCCGTTGCTCCGACGGCGGAAAAGCTCGACCGCCAGCTCGTCCACGCGAGGCGACCGCGGCTCGTGCAATGTCCAGGCGAGCAAATGCAACGCGTTCTCGCGGACGACCGATCCGAAATATTGATCGAGGTAAGCCTCGCCCGCTGCCGGCGGACGCAGCAGTTCGTCGACCATTTGTTTTGGCCCTTTGCTTTCGATGATCGCGAGCGCGACCAGTGCCCGGTCCTCCGCACTCAATCTTGCGCGTTTCTGGAAAAGGAGATCGTGATAAGCCGGCTCCGCTTTGCCCGCCACAGCCAGCGTGTAAACCGCGAGGCATTGCGCGGACAATCCATAACCGGTCGCATCCTTCGCCAGCCCGCGAAGTTGGCCACTCAGATAAGCAATCAACCGTGTGAGTTCAGCGTCCGGGACGGAAAATTTTTGTTTCTGCGCCAGTGCCAGTCCCAATCCGCCGTAGGCGCTGCCCCAGAAGGTCGATTGGCGGCCGTGCGGCCAAAAGCTCAGGCCACCGTCGCTGGTTTGCATCGACATTAGAAGATCAACCCCGTGGTTGACCGCCTGGGCGATCTCGGCGTCGGACTTCGCCAGCTCCGGCAACGTGGCGCGCAGGTCGCGCACCATCAGCCAGGGCAACATGCTGGAGGTGGTCTGTTCGACACAACCATAGGGGTAATGCAGCAAATAGCGGAGCGATTCGCGCAGCTCGATAACGCGCGTATTCGCCACGTCCACCGTCGCGTTCCCACTTCCCTCAAGAATCTGGGGATCGGCGATGCGTTTCAGTTCCGCCTCATCGCTTTCAATCCGTTTCGTCTCCACTTCCCGCACCAGCGGCGCGGGGTAACCGACGTTTACTTCCGATTGCACCGCGTCCTGGAACTCGGTTTTCTTGTCCGCGGAAACAAAGCGCACGCTCCAGCGCCACTTGGCGTTTCCGGTCGCCACGATCTCCGCCGGAAAATCGATCGGAATCGATCCATGCGCCGGCAAGGTGACGTGCCGTTTCGTCTCCGGCGCTTTGGCCGTGGCGTCGAGTTGCAGCTCCACGTCCGCCTCTCCCGAGAGGTCCGTGCTGTTATGCAACACCCCGCGCAAAACCAGTTTGTCCCCGAGGTTGGCGAAATGCGGCAACGAAGACTCCAGCATGACCGGCTTGTTGATTTCGAAGGCCGACTCGCCGGTCCCAAATTGGTTCTG
>QHMY01000090.1 GCA_003218305.1 Verrucomicrobiota bacterium | reverse complement strand
AAGGGTTTGACAGGATTTGCAACGTTTGCTGATTAGCCGCTCATGAGCCGACGTCTCGCCTTGGCCCTATTGTCGATCGCGCTCGCCAGCCACGTCCTGGCTGAGGATCCACCGCCGCAGCCGACGCCCCAGAAGCGCAGCTGGTTCTCCCGGATGCTCCATCCTTTCCAGTCCAGCCCGGTGCCGACCTACAAGGACGCACGGCTGCGGGGATTGGCCCTCGAGCTAAAACTCTCGCCGCAGCCGGTGAAATTGTCCGAAGTCCGGCAACTCGAGGTCAAGATCACCATCACGAACGTCTCGAAGAAGGCGGTCGCGCTCGAGTTTCCCACCGATCAGCGAATCGAAATCCACCTGAAAAACTCGTCCGACACCGTCCTGACAACCTGGTCGGACAACCATGCCTTTGATCCCAAGCCGGGGACGATTCTGATCAACCCGGGAGAGCACATCTTTTACCCCGAAACCATTGCGACCCGCGAATTGACGCCGAACAAGGTCTTCGTCGTGGAAGTTTTCTTTCCGCAATATCCTGAGCTGCGGATCCGCCAGAAATTCCTGACCGCGCAGTAGAGGAAAGTTGAGAGTCGTTAGTTGAGAGTTGAGAGAAACGGACAGCGGCTCTCAACTCTCAACTATTAACTCTCAACTCTTTTCCGACTATCACTCGCATCCGCAGGGCCATCGGGTCCGGCCCTACAGCCAGGAGCTTCTCCAACCCTGGGTCGATCATGCTCGAAAGAGCGGGCTGACCGACATCGCCTTCACCGATCACGATCGCTATCACGAGGGGGTCGATTTCGGCGAGATCGACCGGCTGCGTGAGAGGAATCCCGACGTAAAAATTCGCGCCGGGATCGAACTAGACAACGATCCGGAGACTTCGGCGGCGGGCCGGAAATGGGTCGAGAAGAACCGGGACCGACTCGATTTTGTTCTGGGCTCCGTCCATTACCTGGAGCGGGACGATCAGATGTTCGACAGCGTGCCGACCGGCGCCGAGCAGTTCGCCGGACGGGACATCGATAAGATCTACGCGGATTATTTTCGGCGGATTCGCGAGATGGCGGGGACGGGCCTGATCGATTGCCTGTCTCATCTCGATCTGGTCAAGATTCACGGGCACCGGCCGAAGGAGAAGATCGAAGCGCTCGTCGAAGAGACACTTGATTTCATCGCGGAGCGCGGGCTCTGCATCGAGCTGTCCACGGCCGGCTGGCGCAAACCGGTCAACGAGCTTTATCCCTCCGATGAGATCATCCGGCTGGCGATGACGAAGGGAATTGGATTCACTACGGCTTCCGATGCGCATTCAGCGGTCCAGCTCGGCGAGAATTACGAGCGGCTTGCGGAAAAAATGGCGGAGATGGGGATTAAGCAGATTTGCGTGTTCGAGAAACACAAAATGCAGCCTCGCATGGTGCAATAAAACGCGTGTCATCCCGAGCCGCGCAGACGGCGAGGGACCTCACAGGCGCTCAAGCGCTACCGCGAAACATCACGCGTTCTGCGTCATTAAGTGCCTGAAGGCTCGCGGTAGCGTAAATTGCAGTTGCGGGGTCCCTCGCCGTCTGCGCGGCTCGGGATGACAGTCGGGAAAGCGCGCCCATAGCACGGCCCTGTGATGTCGTCTCAGAAAGCGCCGGAGGCGCGACGGCATGTAGCCCGGAGTGAAGCGCAGCGGAACTCCGGGAATGGAAACAAGAATGCCCAAACCCCTGACCAGGGGTGACGGAAATTGTCTGCGCTGGCGGATACGACAATCGTCCGGAGCACCGCCTTCCGCCGCCCCGTCCGGGGCTTGGTCGTTTGATCTCGAAATCCCGGAGCTCGCTGCGCTCGCCCCGGGCTGCATTCCGGCGCACCCTTCGGGCGCTCAGTGCCTCGCCCCTACAACCCCAGCCCCGTCACGCCGAGGCCGCCGGTGATCTTCGTCATCTCGGATTGCGCCAGCTCCTTGCCCTGGGCGATCGCCTGTTGCACGCCGCTCAAGACCGCCTCCTCCAGGAACTCCACGTCTTCGGGATCGACGATCTCTTTCCCGATCTTGATCGAGATCACGTCGCCCGAGCCGTTCGCGACCACCGTAACCTTGCCGCCCGCGGCCTGGACCTCGACGGTTTTATCTTCGAGCTCAGCCTGCGTTTTCGCCATCTGCTCCTGCATCTTCTGAGCCTGCTTCATCAACTTGTTCAGATTCATAATTGGGTTCCCTCGCGATCTGTCGGGATTAATCGTTCACGGTTTTTATTTCGCCTTTGAAAATTTCCAACGCCTCCCGGATGAGCGGGTCGTCCTTGAAATCGGACACGGGCGGAGTGGTCACGCTTTCCGGCAAGTGTTCCGGCCGGGGAACAAGATCGTCTTTGACGATCATTTTCACGCCCCAGTTTCCGCCGGTGATCTCATGCAGGACAGTTTCGAGAAATTTGCGGTTGGCCGGCGTGCCCAAAATATCCATGAGCGATTTCTCATCGGGGGCAAAACCGAGCAGAAGACTGCGGCCCTCAATCCCGAGAACGTGGGCCGCGGCCGCCGAGTTTCGCAGGAAGGCCTTCTGCGATGGAATCCGGGCCGTGACCTGCTGCCAGACCTTCCCCGCGTCGACCACCGGGACCGGACTTGGCGCGGTGAATTGAGACGCCTGTTCCGAAACCCGCGCCGGTTCGTGACTGCCCCGAACGCTTTCGGGGCTGACCGTCGGTTTCGCCACAGTTGGCCTTTGGATTGGGCGATCGGGAGGTGGAACGGCCACCTTTTTGGGCGGGCCTTCCTTCCCGTCGCGCAACGCGGCCAGATTTTCGATCACCTCGTTGAGGGTCACCTGGCTCAAGGTCTGGATGGCCTTGATCACGGCCACCTCGAAATGGAGCCGTTTGTTCGGCGCCCATTTCATCCGGCCTTCCGTCGCGGCAAATTGATCGATTAATTCCAGGAGCCGATCGGTCTCAATCATCGCGGCCTGGGCTTCGAGCGATTTTTGCAGCTCCGGATTCAAGTCGTCCGCCAGCGCATCCGGTTTCACCTTGCCTACGAGCAAGTCGCGCAGATACGAGATGAGGTCGGACATCAATTTCATCATGTCCTTGCCGTTGTCCGCCTCGGCGTGGAGCAGCTCGAGGGCTTCGGGAGTTTCGCCCCGGAGAATTTTGTCGGTGAACTGGGCGACGGTCTGTTCGCTGGTGAATCCGAACACACTCAGGACATCAGGCTCCGCGATCTTTTCGCCGCAAAAGGCCACCAATTGATCGAGCATCGATTCGGCATCGCGCAGGCCGCCATCCGCTCCTTTAGCGATCGCGTGCGCCGCGGCTGGATCGAGCGTTATCTTTTCCTTGTCCGCGATAAATTGCAGGTGTTTCGCAATCAGGTTGGCCGGGATGCGATGAAGATCGAAGCGCTGGCAGCGGCTGAGGATGGTCGGTAAAACTTTTTGCGGCTCGGTCGTCGCGAAGATGAATTTCACGTGAGGCGGAGGTTCCTCCAGCGTCTTGAGGAGGGCATTGAACGCCGCCGAGGTCAGCATGTGCACTTCGTCGATGATATAGATCTTGAAATGCCCTTTGCTCGGGAGGTAACGCACGTTATCGCGCAGCTCCCGCACCTGCTCGACGCCATTGTTGCTCGCGCCGTCGATTTCCAGCACGTCGAGACTGTTGCCGGCCGTGATTTCCTTGCAGCTGTCGCACACGCCGCAGGGCGTAATGGTAGGCCCGTTCACGCAATTAAGCGCTTTGGCCAGGATGCGGGCGGTCGATGTTTTCCCGATCCCGCGCGGCCCGACAAACAGGTAGGCATGCGCCAGCCGGTTTTGCTCGACGGCATTTTTGAGCGTGCGGGTGACGTGCGCCTGCCCGACCAGGTCGTCAAAAGTCTGCGGGCGATATTTTCGGGCGAAAACCTGGTAACTCACAGGTGGAATCTAATCCGGCCAATCGTCCGCGAAAACAGAAATCAGAAAAACAAGGAGCGCCCCTCCTTGGCTTGCTGCAACGCTCTCCTTTTATTGAGCGCATGAAATGGGTAGGCTCTCGCCTACATGAACACCGCGTCACCGCGCCTGATCGCTCTCACACTCCTTTTCTTCCTGCCGCTCCTGAATGCCCGCGAGCCACAAACTTCACCGCCGCCCGTCTCGCAACTCCTTCGGGCCCGCGCTCTCGCCATCCCATTTGAGGGCACACCCGGCGCGCTGAACGCCATCACCGATGTCGCCGGCGTCGAAGTCGGCTACAGCACACTCATCAGCGGCGAAGGAAAACTCGAGGTCGGGAAAGGTCCCGTCCGCACCGGCGTCACCGCCATTCTCCCGCGCGGTCGCACTTCGTTCGCCGATCCGGTGTACGCGGGGTATTTCAGCTTGAACGGCAACGGCGAAATGACCGGCGCCGCCTGGCTCGAAGAAGGTGGATTTCTCGAGGGCCCGGTCATGATCACAAACACCCACAGCGTCGGCGTCGTCCGCGACGCCACCATTGCCTGGCGGGTCGCGCACGGGGGCCCTGATGCCGAAGGCTTCGCCTGGAGTTTACCGGTCGTGGCGGAGACCTGGGACGGGTGGCTCAACGACATTAATGGATTTCACGTCAAGCCCGAGCATGTCGCCCAGGCGCTCGACTCCGCGCACGGTGGCGCGGTCGAGGAGGGAAGCGTCGGTGGTGGGACGGGGATGATCTGTTATGAATTCAAGGGCGGGAACGGCACGGCCTCACGCAAGATTGACCTGAAAGACAAGGCGGGCGCTGTCAGGACGTTTACGGTGGGCGTTTTTCTCCAGGCAAATTTTGGACGCCGTGCGCAGCTCATCATCGCGGGCCTGCCCGTCGGCAAAGAAATTCCGGGTGAGGTGTACAAGAAGGAAAATGGATCATGCATCGCGGTGGTGGCCACCGACGCTCCGCTCTTGCCGCACCAGTTGAAGCGGCTCGCGCGCCGGGTTTCTCTCGGGCTTGCGCGCACGGGGACGGTTTCCGGAAACGGCTCCGGCGACCTATTTATCGCGTTTTCCACCGCCAATCCGCACGCGGCTGATTCGGAGCCGATCGCACAGTCAGTGGAAACGATTCCGAACGACCGTCTCGACCCGGTGTTCACTGCCGTGGTGCAGGCAACCGAGGAAGCGGTGGTCAACGCGCTGGTGGCCAACCGCGACATGACTGGCAGCGACAATCATCGCGTCGAGGCGCTCCCGCATGATCGGCTGCGGGAGCTGCTGAAGAAGTACAACCGAGCACGCTGAAACGTCTCCGGGTTGATGTAGGGGCGCTTCTGTGATGCGCCGTTCTGTGTCGTCGCGCAAACCGGGCGCTTCAAAGAAGCGCCACTACATTGGCCGCAATTCTTGGCGCTCTGATACTTACGCAAGCACCGGGCGTCCACCGACGGCCAGGAGCCGGCGACGCCGCCGAATAATTCCAGCGGTAGGCAGGGACGAGACGCCCGCGGTGACGCGGACGCTGACGCAAGCGTCGCTCGGATCGTTCCCGGCGAAGTGGCGCTCCCAATCATTCCTCGCTCTTTCGCGCAGCTGGGCATAAGCCAGGTCGAGCGCTTGCCGCAGGTTCTCGATCGAATCGCGAAGGGAGATGTGCTCCCCGGGAGTCTGGTTCTGAAAGCCCTTGTTCATGAGGCGAGAAACCGAGCAGGAATTGCGCCCGTTTTCGTCCAAAAAGGCGTTGGTTCTGAGATTCAGCCGGCCTCTTCGAGGTCGGACAGGAGCTGCTTCTTGAGATGCCGCCGAGCTGATTTCTTGATCGCTCGCCTCTCCGCTGCCACCGCCTGTTTTTGCGCCAGCCGCTCGCTCCGCGTCCGATTTTCCACGGCGCTGGACAGGTGGGTGATCTTCGGCCGGTTCGCGCCTACCTTTTTCTCGTTTGGCTTAGTGTACGGCTCCATTTGCAGGCTGGTGATCCAGAACCCTGGCGAACGTCAGCAGCGATACCAGGAGAAATTTTCCCAGGGGCACCGGTGCGGCCAGCTCACTTCGTCCTCGCCAACTTTGGGATGACGAATTAGTAAGACCGGAACATGGCTTCCAATTCGCAACCGGTTTCTGTAGTCACGGGCGGCGCGGGCTTCCTCGGGTCGCATCTGACCGATCGGCTCCTGGCGGAGGGCCATCGCGTCATCGCGATCGACAATCTTATCACCGGAAATCTCAAAAACATCGGGCACCTCGCGGGGAACGAGAATTACCGGTTCATCAAACACAACGTCTCGAGCTACATTTTTTTGCCGGAAGACAAACTCGATTACGTTTTCCATTTCGCCTCGCCCGCCAGCCCAATCGATTATCTCGAGCTGCCGATCCCGACGCTGAAGGTCGGCGCGCTTGGCACGCATAACACCCTCGGTCTCGCCAAAGCCAAAAAGGCCACGTTCATCCTGGCTTCAACCTCCGAATGCTACGGCGACCCGCTCGTCCATCCGCAAAAGGAAGATTACTGGGGCAACGTCAACCCGATCGGGCCGCGTGGCGTTTACGATGAGGCCAAGCGTTTTGCCGAGGCGATGACGATGGCCTATCACCGCTACCACAACATGGATACGAAGATCGTCCGCATCTTCAACACCTACGGCCCCCGGATGCGGTTGCGGGACGGCCGGGTCGTGCCGGCGTTCATCGGGCAGGCGCTCGGCGGCACGCCGCTCACCATTTTCGGTGATGGTTCGCAAACGCGCTTCTTCTGTTTTGTTTCCGATTTGATCGACGGCATCTTCAAGCTCGCGCTGAGCGATTTCCACGAACCGGTGAATATCGGAAACCCGCGCGAGATGACGATCAAACAGTTCGCCGAGGAAATCATCCGGATCACCGGAACGAAATCGGAGATCGAATACAAACCACTGCCGGTGGACGATCCGAAGGTGCGCCAGCCCGACATCGGGCGCGCGCGGAAGGTCCTGGGTTGGGAGCCACGGGTGCAGTTCGAAGAGGGAATCGCGGAAACGATCGAATACTTTCGCGGATGCCTTGAGCGCGGCGAGCTGGGCGAACGAACGCAAATCTGAGGAGTCGTTCGTTGAAGGGGGCGGCCGGCAACAGCTCCGCTGGTCCGGGCCCAAAATGCCGTCGACTGACAAATCTACAGGACAATTGATTGGAAGCAGTCGCCAGATCTGCTAAGACTGGCCGCGAATGAAATCCTGCTGCGGCAAAATTCTCCGAGGACGCTGGACGCTCCTGTTTCTCACGTTCACGATCTCCGCTGCGTCCAGCCTGGCCCAAAACGTAAGCAGCGTCGTCCACGGGAAGATCCAAAACTTTCAGCAAACGAGCTCAGCCGCGCCCGTTGCCAATGCCGCTCAACCGTTCCAATTCGGATCGCTCATCCTCCAGGGGACGGCGACGATCAACGGCGCCACTTTGACGTTTAACGGTACCTCCAGCCCGCGCACTTATGATCCAGTCGGGACCGGCGACTTTTCGATTCTCGACACTTTCGCGACGCAAGCGCTGCTGGACGCCGCCTACCAAAGCGGCAGCAACTATACCGTCAGCATCGACACCAGTGCGGGGGTCTTATCCAACTCGATCTTCCTTTTCCCGTTCACTTATCCGACGACGCCCATGCTCACCGTGCCGGCAGGTAACTGGCAGGGCGGCAATATTGTGATTGATCCCAGCGTCGACTATTCCCTGACGTGGAACTCCTTCGCCAACGCCCAGGCAGTTGACGTTATCCAGCTGGTCATCCGTAACTCCACGGTGAACAACGCTCCGTTCCCAGCGACTCAAACCTCGTTCACGATACCTGCGGGAGGCCTCCAGCCGGGCACAGTCTATACGTGCGATCTCGCCTTCGTTCGCGTGGCCGGTGCGACCACGGGTAATGCAGATATCGGCCCCAGTTACGCGACCCTGGCGAAGGACACGGGCTTTACCATCAGCACCCTTGCGGCAACGCCAACGCCGGCGCCTTCGGCAACACCTTCAACCACCCCGATCGCAACGCCCACACCCTCGTCTACACCTGCCGGTACGCCTACACCGACTCCTTCTTCTACGCCGCCCGCGCCCAGCCCGACACCTTCCTCGACGCCGCCTTTACCCACCCCGACCCCAACGCCAATTGCCAGCCCGACTCCAACCGCAACCTCCACGCCTACGGCCACGCCTGGGACCCTCGCCAACATCTCGACGCGGGTGCGCGTCCTGACCGACAACAATGTCCTGATCGGCGGGATGATCGCCACGGGTTCGACCAACACGAGAGTGATTCTGCGCGCGATCGGACCGTCGCTCACTGGCCTCGGTATTCCCGGCGCCCTGATGGATACGACGCTCGATCTTTTCCAGGGCGGCACGCTGCTCATGAGCAACGACGATTGGCAAAATTCCACTCAGCAGGCCGAGATCGCGGCGAGCGGGTTCGCGCCGGGCAACGCGGCCGAGTCAGCGATTATATGGAACTTGCTGCCGGGACAGGGATACACGGCAATCGTTCGCGGGAAGAACGGGACCACCGGAGTGGGGGTGGTGGAAGTATACGATCTGGATCACCCCGCGACGTCCAAGCTGGGGAATATCAGCACGCGCGGATTCGTGGACGTGGACAGCAACGTCATGATCGCGGGAGTAATCGTAGGACCGCCCGGCGGAACGAGCGCGAAGATTCTGGCGCGAGCGCTGGGACCGACGTTGAGCGATCTGGGTGTGACCGGCGCGTTGGTGGATCCGACAATCGATTTGGTGAACTCGAGCGGGACCGTGGTTCGCGCGAACAACAACTGGCAGGACGATGCGGCACAGCGTGCGCTGATCGAAGCGGCTGGTCTGGCGCCGGGCCATCTCGAGGAAGCTGCCTTGGTGGAGACAGTAGCGCCGGGAGCTTACACTGCGATCGTTCGAGGGAACAATCGCACGATCGGCGTCGGCCTGGTTGAGGTTTACCACATTCCGTAAACGCGTCGGGCAGCCGGGGAATGTGGGAGGGGCCTTTGTGCCCCGACTGATCGCCGCGGCTCCCAGATTGAGAGAAGATCGGCATGATCAGGAACGCAAGAACGTCTGCGATTGGCCTTGCCCGGCCGAAGGTGTCCAAGATATTGTGACAAAGAGCTGCGCGATTGAGTTCGCGAGCCAGCTACACACTGAGGATTGAACTATGAAAGATTCGCACTTTGGATTTTCCCGCAGGGCACTGTCCGCCCTGATATTCGCTGCTTCCTGCCATCTTCTCCACGGAGCCCCGTCGGCCAGCTGGTCGGGTGGTCCTGATCTGCCAACCAATCTCGCTCGTGCTACCGGCGTTTATTTCCCCGCCAACGGACGCTTTTACGCGATGGGCGGCCGGACCAGCGACGCGTTTGGCTCGGAAATGACCACGCCGTACGAATACAATCCGAAAACCAACACCTGGAAATTCAAAACCGCGCCGTTGCCGGACAACCAGGTTTGTAACATGGCCTGCGGCGTTCTGACCGTGGGAAAAACGCCCTACATCTACTGTGTGGGCGGCACGACTGGCGGCGGCGCCATGACCGCGACGAATCGCGTTTTCCGTTACGACCCGGTGAGCGATACGGTTGAGACGGCGGGGATTGACCGGTGGAACGAGTCTTTCCCGAACACGCTGCCGAGCGGCTTTGCCGTTGTCCAAAATAAGCTCTACATCCTTGGGGGGTTCGCCATTGGCAACGAAGTTACCAATCGGATCTACGAATTCACGCCGGAGAATTCCGTCGGGGCGCAGTGGATCCAGAAATCCGCCACTCTGCCGGTGGCGCTGGCCTACATCCCCACCACCGCGATTGGCGATCTCATCTTCATGGCGGGCGGTTCTACTTTTGTTCCCTGCAACCTGACCGAGACAACCAACGCATCTGTTTACGATCCGGTGAAGGATTCGATCACCCCCATTGCCAATATCCCGAAAGCGACGGGTGAAACGCATGCGATTAACGTCGGCGACGAGATGTGGGTTATCGGCGGCGGGCGGACCGCGCCTAACCCGTCGGCGGACGTATTCATTTACAACCCTTCGACCGGAGAATGGCGAGCCGGTTTACCTCTGATTGCCGGCCAGCGCAATTTCACGGTCGCCAGCGATGGCACACGCGTGCTGGTTGCCGGTGGCTATGATTCCACCCCTGCTCTCCTGCCCAAGTCGCAAGTCTTGGGCGGTCCCACGCATCAGTAACACCGTCGTTCTGAACGTCTGCTGGTAGGGCGAGACTCAGTCGAGCCGTCGGTAGCTAGCAAGCCGTCGGATGTGCTTCCACCGGCGGCTCCGCAGAGCGTCGCCCTACCGAAGGACATGAATCAGCCGAGATTCCCAGTGATCAGAGCCTTGACGCTGCCGCATTCCCTTTGAATCTGTCGGATGGAAACGAGCCGGCGAATTGTCGTTATTGGAGCTGGCGGACGGCTCGGCGCAGCGCTCGTGCGTGAGTACGGGCGAGACTACGACGTGGTGGGCTTCAATCACGCGCAGCTCGACCTCGGCGCGCCCGCACAGTTGCGCACCACGCTGGGTTCGCTCGGTTTTGACGCGCTGATCAACACCGCGGCGCAGACGAATGTCGATCGCTGCGAGGACCACCAGGAGGAAGCGTTCGCCCTCAACGCGGAAGCGCCGCGCCTCCTTGCGGAAATCTGCCGCTCGAAGAAAGCGCGATTCATTCACATCAGCACCGACTACGTTTTCGATGGCGAGAAGCGGCAGCCTTACTCCGAGAAAGACGAAGCGCGGCCGATTAGCGTTTACGGAGAATCGAAACGGGAAGGGGAACGCCGCGCGCTGGAGGCGAACGATCGCGCGTTGATCGTTCGGGTTTCGTGGGTTTTTGGGCCTGACCGGCCCAGCTTCATCGATGCCATTCTCAAAAAGGCGCGCGAGGAAGAAGTTTCCGCGGTCGCGGACAAATACGCCACGCCAACATACACGTTGGACATTTGCGCGTTGTTGAAGCCATTTCTGGTGGCTCATCCGGATGGAGGCCTGCTCCATCTGGCCAACCATGGGGAATGCAGTTGGCAGGAATACGCGCAATGGGCGCTCGATTGCTGCCACGCGGAGGGGATTCCCATGAAGGCGAAAAACGTGGGCGCCGCCACCCTGGCCGACATGAAAAACTTCATCGCCCGACGACCGGTCTACAGTGTCCTGGGAACAGAAAAGTATCAGCAGTTCACCGCCGAAACGCCCCGACCCTGGCGCGACGCGGTCGCGGATTACGTGCGCAACCACGTGAAGGCGAAGTTCCAAACGCCAATGTAGAGGCGTTTCGGCAAGCGCCGGAGGTGCGAAGGATTATAGCCCGGAGTGAAGCGCAGCGGAACTCCGGGAAATCGAACAAAGAATTTCCAAACCCCTGAACAGGGGTGACAGACATCGTCCGCGCTCGAGATGCCGTAAAACCGCCTTCCGTCGCCCCTTCCGGGGCTCAGCGTTTTCCGACTCGATGTCCCGGAGCTCGCTACGCTCGCACCGGGCTATATTCCGGCGCACCTGCCGGTGCTACGGGAGCCACCGTGCCATGGCCTGAAATGAGACGCGGTCGCGGATTACGTGAGATCAAGCCTTTCCCGAAGCCGATGTAGAGGCGCTTCTGTGAAGCGCCTGTTATTTCGCGAGGCTAGGCCAAACGCCTTCCCGACGACAGGCGCTTCGCAGAAGCGCCTCTACATTCAGAGGAGGTTTGGAAACCGCCGCTCTCTGTTGTAAAGACTAACCCGTGGAAACCACCCCAGTGATCGCCGCTGCCAGGCCGACTTCCTCGTCGCCGGGCAAAGCGCCAACGACGACTCCGGCAATGATCGCCGTCCGTGGCCTGACGAAACGAATTGGGCGCCAGGAAATCCTGCGCGGCATCGACATGACGGTGGGGAAAGGCGAGACGCTGGTGATCATCGGCCGAAGTGGCGGCGGGAAAAGCGTGCTCCTGAAGCATTTGATCGGATTGCTGCAGCCCGATACCGGAGAGATCTGGATCGAGGGCGAGAACATTATCGGACTGAGCGAGCGAAGGCTGGCCGCGATCCGTCGCAAGGTCGGGATCCTCTTCCAGGGCGGCGCCCTTTTCGATTCCATGACCGTGGCGGAAAACATCGCGTTTCCGTTGCGCGAAGCGGGCGAGCGCGATCCGAAAGTGATTCGTGAGAAAGTGAACGAGATGCTCGAGGTTATGGAAATGGAAGGCCAACAGGAGAAGATGCCGGTCAACCTGAGCGGCGGCATGAAAAAGCGGGTAGGCCTGGCGCGATCGATCATTCGCCGTCCTTCCTGTATTCTATACGACGAACCGACCTCCGGCCTCGATCCAGTTGTCTCGGACAGCATCAACCGTCTCATCCGCCGCCTCCAGGAGCGCTTCCACGTCACCAGCATCGTCGTGACCCACGATATGAAGAGCGCGTTTCATCTGGCCGATCACATCGGCTACTTGCATGAAGGCCGGATGTACTTCTATGGCGCTCCCCAGGATCTGCAGAATTCACAAGATCCCTTGCTGCAGGATTTTCTTCTCGGTCGGTCCGAGGCTTCACTCTGAATGGAACAGCGAATTCCCCCTGACGTTCCCCACAAACCCGTGTTAAAATCCGCTTGAGACGATGGCGACCAACCCGAGCGAAAAGACGCTGGAGCTAAAAGTAGGCGCCTTTATCGTCGTCGGTCTCGCGGTCCTGGCGGCGCTCGTCGTCCAATTCGGCCGCGTCGGTGAAGGCTTCAAAACCTATTACGGATTAACGATCCGTTTCCCGGACGCCAGCGGTTTGCTCAAAGGCTCCGATGTTCTGCTGGCCGGCGCAAAAATCGGCCGCGTTTCCGGCGGCCCACGTCTCAGCCGATCCGGGCAGGGCGTGGAAGTCCCGCTCCGGATTTTTGATTACGTCCGCGTGCCCGCGGGCAGTAAATTTACCGTGGGCAGTTCCGGTCTGCTCGGCGATCGCTTTGTGGCGGTGACGATGCCGCCGGGCGAGCCGACCGAATTCATCGCCAAGAACACGACGATCGACGGCACGCGAGAAACCGGTCTCGACGATCTCACTCGAGAGGGCGGATTTCTGGTGGGCGATTTGCGAACCGCCGTCCAAAATGTCAACACGACCATCAGCCGATTGAACGACCAGGCGCTTTCGCCCGAGAACATGCAGAATCTCAAAGCGAGCGTCGAGCATCTGAACACGGCGACCGCCGCCCTGGCCGAGTCTTCGAAGAAAATTGATGGCGTTCTGGAGAAGGCGGACGGAACCATGGCGTCCGCGAAAAAAGCGGCGGACGACGTTCAGGTCGCTATCGCCGACGCGCGCAAGACGATTCAGGCCGCCACCCAGGTCATGCAGGAGGCGACGCATGGAAAAGGATTGCTCGCGACGTTGTTAACGAATCAGGACCTCGCGAAGGACTTGCATGCCCTCGTCAGTAACCTGCGCGCGCACGGCGTGCTTTTCTATCGGGATAGCGCGGCTAAGACGGAAACGCGTCCCGCGCCGGAGCGAAGCCAGACCGCGCCTCCGCGCAAGAGTGGGGGACGCTGATGACGCCGCGGCTGACGGTCAATCTGCTCCGGGTGCTTTTTCTGACGTTTTGCGTCACCATCGGCGGATTCGTTACGGCGGACACACAGAAGAACGCAATCCCTGGTATCCTGATCGGAGCGCTTTTCGCCCTCCTGATTATCCTAACGGATCGAATGTTGAAGGGCTTTTCGCTGCGGGCTTTTTCCTCCGCCACGTTTGGCCTGCTCCTCGGGCTTCTCTTCGCGAACCTGCTTATGGCTTCGCAAGTTCTCCGTTATCAAAGCGACACGACGCAATGGACCGTGCGGCTCGTGGTTTATTGCGCGTTCGGGTACCTCGGAATGATGCTGGCGATGCGAAGCAGCCGTGACGAATTCTCCCTCATCATTCCCTATGTCCGCTTCACCCGCGAAACGACGCAACGCGAGCCGCTCGTCGTCGATACCAATGTCATTATCGACGGCCGCATCGCCGATCTTTGCGCCACCGGATTTCTCAGCCGATCGCTCATCGTGCCCCGCTTTGTTTTGGGCGAATTGCAAAACCTGGCTGACTTGCGCGATCCCATCAAACGCGAGCGCGGCCGGCGCGGCCTTGAGATCCTGAACCAGCTCCAGCGATCGCGCGAAATCGAACTGACGATCCACGACACGACCGGGGACGAACCCGGGATGTCAATCGATGCGCGGCTCGTCCGCACGGCGAAAATGCTCCGCGCGCGTCTTTTGACGAACGACATGGCGCTCTGCCAGGTGGCGCGCCTGGAGCAGGTCCAGACGCTGAACCTGACGGACCTGACTCATGCTCTTCGGCCCAGCGTGCTGGCGGGTGACGAATTGGAACTCAATCTCGTGAAAGAAGGCCGCGACGCGCACCAGGCCGTCGGTTATCTCCCGGATGGAACCATGATCGTCGTGAACCACGCCCGGCCGCAGCTCGGCAAAGTGGCGACCGTGATTGTTTCAAGCGCGCTCCAAACCGGCGCCGGCCGGCTCATCTTTGCCGAGCTGAAAGAAAACAAAGGCGCCTAGATTCCAGCGTCGGAGGCACCCGATCCAAGCCAATTCCAACCGCGGATTACTCGGATTGCCCGGATCGGAAAGAATCTTTCTGCTTAATTCATATCCGTGTTATCCGCGTAATCCGCGGTTAAGACTTTCCTATAATCCGACTGCCTTGCGGACGCGCGCCATGACCTCGTTCGCCACTTCGTTCGCGCGTTGGGCGCCGCGCTTCAGCACGCCGTCCACGTAGCCCGGATCAGCCAGGATCTCGGTCCGCCGCTTTCGCATCGGCTCGAAGTAATCCCAGAGCTTCGCAAATAACTGTTTCTTGAAGTCGCCGTAACCGGTGCCGCCGCGCCCGAAGGCCTCACGCATTGCGGCCGCTTCCTCTTTCATGGCGAACAGACAGTAGAGCTGGAAGATCGTGGAGGCGTCAGGGTCCTTCGGCGCTTCCACCGGGCTGGAATCGGTCACGATGCTCATGACCCGCTTCCGCGTTTCCTTTTCGTCGCCGAAAATGTCGATGGTGTTGCCGTAGCTCTTGCTCATCTTTTGGCCATCGATCCCGGGAACAGTTTCGGTCGCGGCATCGATACGCGGTGCCGGCAGTTTGAAAATTTCGCCGAACGTCTCGTTCATCTTTACCGCGAGATCGCGGGTGATCTCGATGTGCTGTTTCTGGTCGCGGCCGACCGGCACCAGATCGCTGTCGTAGATCAGAATGTCGGCCGCCATCAACACGGGATAGGTGAAAAGACCCGCCGACGCGCTCATCCCGCGCGCGACTTTGTCTTTGTAGGAATGAGCCCGCTCGAGCAATCCCATCGGCGTGACCGTGGACAGGATCCAGGTCAGCTCGGTCACTTGCGGCACATCGCTTTGGAGGAAAAGCGCGCCGCGTTCCGGGTCGAGGCCGCAGGCGAGGAAATCGAGCGCGACGCGTCGGTTATTTTCTCGCAGCGCGGCCGGATCCTTCACCGTGGTGAGCGCGTGATAGTCGGCGATGAAATAGAAGGCCTCGCCTTCCGCCTGGAGCGCGATGGCCGGCCGCATCATGCCGAAATAATTCCCGATATGGAGAACGCCGCTGGATTGGATGCCGGAAAGAATGCGCATTAGACCTCTCTCTGAGCGAAGCCGAAGAACCTCACTTTGTCACTCGGGATTACGCACAATCTGCTCGATCAAACTCTTGCGTGGCAAAATTGCACCCGTATCTTCCGCCATAGCATTCCCCTTGGACCCGTCAGGGCTGATCGCTGCCCTTGCGTGTATCGGGGTGGGATCTCACCACCAACGTGATCACCTTTAAGGTAAGAGCCAGCCCCTGCGGATTTGACCGACCGGTCACGCAACATTTCAAAGATCAAGTCTTGTCGCGGCTGACTCGCTCCGGTGTTGGCGACCTGACGGTCATCATCGAACGGGATCCGCGCCATGAATTGGTCCTGCGTTTTGAAGGCCCGAGGGAAGAAGTCACGAAAGCGCAGGCAACTTTCGACGAGAAAGAAGTGCCTTATTCCGACGGCGAAGGCTCCGCCTTTTGATCGGAGCCAATCGTTCCTCCCGCGCGATCGAAAGCGCTCTTCGGCTCGCTCGACTCCCGCTTGGGCTTCGGTTCACTCGGTTTTCTCAGGGAACCGGCCCGCTCAAAGGCCGAGACGTTCGGTTCACTGGATTCCTCGGTTTCCGCCTTTGGCGCACGGGTCGGTTGAGAAACTGGCTTCTGCGTCACCTTGGTCGTTCGAGCCGGCGTTGTTGCGGGATTTTGTTTGGGCGCGGGCGTTTGGGCTGACGTGGGTGGGGGGACCGATGCCTGTTCCTTCGATGGCTTCGACCGCGCGAAAATAAGAACGACGCCAATGATCGCCCCGACGATGAGGACCGCGGCGATGGCGATGAGCGGCCATGGGTTGAAAGATTTTGGCGCTGCCGTCGTCACTGACTTTTGCGGTGCCGGCGCGGGCGACGCCACGGATACGGTGGACGCCACGGATGCGGGCGACGCCACAGGTAGAGGCGGCGGCATGGCGGGCGCCACCGGGGATGGAACTACCGGCTCCGGGGTCGGCAAAACGACGGGCGTTGCAATTTTCGCCATTCCTTCGGCCGCCACGTCCTTGCCGGTGACCTCCACGGATTGGCTGAGCAGTTCTTTAATGGCAAGCTCGAGACGCGCGATATGCTTTGAAAGCGGAGGAGTCAGCGCGTCCAGCCAGTGCGGCGTGCTGAGGAAATAGCGCAGATCGTCCGTGAGGGCGACGTCTTCGATTCGGAACCGGATAATGGGCAGACGGCTGTCGGTGGCGAGCTGGACCTCGCGCAGAACCTGTTCGGAATTATTCGAATGGCCCGAGAAAACCAGCAGGAAGACTTTGCTTTGCTGAATGGCCCGGGTGATTTCGCCCGGGAACGAACGGCCGGGACGCACATCGCGCGGCGCGACCCAGCAGCGAATCGCCGCATCTTCAAGCGCGGTGCAGATGGCGTCGGCTACTTCGCGGTTGTGAGCCGAATGCGAAATGAAAACGTCATGCGCCATGAGAAAGACTGACCAGCCGGTTATTACTCGCCCCTCGAAGAACAGGCAACGCAATTCATACGAGGTACGAGTGGCGACCGGATGCACCTGAGACAGGAGCCGAGACAACCGCCGTCAGCACGCTTGTGCTACAGCCGTGCGTCCTCAGGAAAGATGTAACACGATTTATATAGCGACATGACTGCGCAAATCTCCATCGCATTGGCCGCAGCTCTGTCCCTCATGACCTGTGGAGAGCTCCATGCTGCGGCGAGGGGTTACCCAGCACTTGGGACTGGCCTCGAAGGAGCATGTCCGGCGACAATTACGCATTCCAGCAGCCAGGACATCACCGCGGGCAACTCGGCGATTTGCTCGTCCGGGCCGCCTGGATTCCTCCATTTTAGCACCAGCTATTGGCGCGCGTTCAACATGGCGGCCTTTACCGGTTCGCAGGAATACGACATCACCTCGGTTTCCTTCGGGGTCGAAAGAGCTCAAAGCATGTCGGGATTCGGACAACCGGTGACAGTCCAGCTTTACACCAACAACGGGGGAGCGTTTCCGGAAGGGAATAGAACATTGCTTGCGAGGGTAGGCATCAATCTGCCAGATCAAACGCAGGTAATCCAAGACGTGCCTTTGTCCGCAAGGGTTCCGGCGGGAACCTTGGAATTGGTGATGGAAGTTTTTACCTCGGATGGGCAAGGTGCTTCTTTTACCATCGGATCAAATTCGGCGGAGCAAACCGGTCCAAGTTATGTCAGTGCATCCGCCTGCGGAAATCCGTTTCCGACTAATACTGCGGACATCGGCTACCCTAACATGCACATTGTGTTCAATGTAAATGGCACCTGTCCCCCGCCTGCTCCGGCAAAGTCCATAAACCTCTCCACCCGCTTGCGAGTCGAGCTAGGAGAAAAAGCAATGATTGCTGGATTCATCGTTACCGGGAACGAATTCAAGAGAGTGGTTCTGCGCGGAATGGGGCCATCGCTCATCAATTCCGGCCTCAACGATGTATTGGCCGACCCCGTTTTGGCGCTGTATCAAGGCAATGGATCTCTTTATTGGCTAAACGATAACTGGAGGGACTCACAGGAAGGTCAGATCGAAGCCGTCGGCCTTCAGCCTTCGGACAACCGGGAAGCGGCCATGATACACACGCTGCAGGCCGGAGCGTACACCGCAGTTCTAACCGGGAAGAATCAAACCGTTGGCGTGGGTCTGCTGGAGGTCTACGACGTTGATCAGACCGCTCACTCTCAACTGGCCAACCTTAGCACTCGCGGTTTTGTTCAGGCGGGGAACAACGTTATGATCGGCGGGTTTATCCTAGGAGACGACATTCAAAACACGCGAGTGGCGATTCGCGGCATCGGCCCGTCCTTAAGCCAGGCAGGCTTGAGCAACGTCCTGGCTAATCCGACTTTGGAGCTGCATGACAGCAATGGCACAACGCTGGTCTCGAACGACAACTGGCAGGACGATCCAGCCTCTGCCGCACAGCTTTCAGCCCAGGGTCTGGCGCTGCAAAATAATCTAGAGGCAGGGATCTTTGCCACTTTGCTCCCGGGGGCGTATACAGCGATTCTCGCTGGCAATGACGGTGGGACGGGCCTCGGCCTGATTGAAGTCTACAATCTTCAATAGAGTCTGCTGGTTTTCGTTTAAGGTTGTCGAAGAACAGGCAACGCAATTATCGGGGTCTCTCTGCGCCCGCCCACTGTAGAAGCCCTGGCGTTGCGGCAGGTGCGAGATTCCCGAGCTTGCCGCCACCGTGCGCGTGCGATGGGCTCCTTGGTTGGGAAGTGCTAGCGCAGGCGGAGGGTCCTGAGGAGCGTCTCGTCGATCTTGCCCGTCACTGGCAGTCCCTTGTCCCGCTGATAGCGCCGCACGGCCGCTCTGGTCTCGAAGCAAAAATTGCCACGGTTATCCCCGACGTAATAGCCATCCTCTTCCAGCGCTCGCTGCACGAGGCGGACGGTTGGTTCCCGGCCGAGGCTTTCGTAGGTACCGTTGTTTGGGTAATAAAAATCGTTTGTTTTCTCGCTTGCTCCCCCCTGCGCAGGCTGAGACACGCTGATGAGCGCGATGATCACAATGCTGAGCAAGGAGAGCTTCTTCATATCTCAGCCTACGACCGTGCCAGTATTGCGCAACACACCATCCGGCCGTCAAAGCGTCAGGCGAGCTCTCACTTCCACGGTTCCGTGGATGCCGTCGGGATAACGTAATCGGCGCCCAGGTAATCGATCGTGATCTTGTCACCATCGCGTTTGGTGACGCGCAGCCGTTTCCCAATCGGAAATTGCTTCATCTCTTTGCCGCGCGAATTCCGCAGAGTGACCTCGGTGGTCAGACGAATGAACTCGGCCGGCGGCGGGGTCCATTGGTCCTCCACGGGAAGCGAAGTGGAAGCGAACTCAGCCGTGGCTGGCTCGGTTACTGAAGATGGCGCGACCACGCGTTTCTCCGAAGGAGCCGGAGGGCGATCAACGTCCGTCCGACTTTGCTCGCGGTTTTTGCCGACCCAGAGCAGGGCCAAAAACGTCAACACCGCAGCCATTCCCGCGAGGAGATAGGCGTTTCGCGAGACGTAAATTCGCTCGGTCATTGACGGAAAATCGTTTAACAAATCGCCTGCTCTGCGTCAATCATCCACAACTCGGGAGAGTTTGATCGCGACCTTCTCTGGATTTCCGTCGAACCCAGTCGGCAAGATTTCCGTAGCTTTGCCGGGTTTGGCCCGATACCATCGCGCCTTTCCAAACAAGGAATCCTAAAATGTTAAAATCAATTATCGGCATAATCGTCGCCTATATCGTAATGGCGATCTTTGCGTTTGGCGTCTTCACCTGTGCGTATCTCGGCCTGGGCGTCGACCGCGTTTTCGAACCCGACAGCTACGCCGTCTCGACGGTGTGGATTGCAATAATGATCGGGGTGGCGCTGATCGGCGGCATCCTCGGCGGCCTGACGTGCGCCGCTATTAGCAATAGCAAGGGCGCCTGTACGGCTTTTGCGGTAATCGTTTTCGTGCTCGGTCTTGCTGTAGCCATCCCGGCGCTAACGAAAGAAAAGACGTCCGAACCGCGAACTGGCGATGTCCCCAATCTTACGGCGATGTCGATGGCCCAGAACCCAACCTGGCTCCTTTTGCTAAATCCCGCGATCAGTGCGGCGGGTATCCTTCTCGGCGCGAAAAAGAAACTGCCCGCAGCCGCAGCCTAAGATCGGGCGTTCCCGGCTGGGATTCTGGACGCGGGTCCCGACCGAAAGGGTCTTCGGAAGGAAACATATGTTAAGAACTCTTGGGGGAGTGATTGTGGGCTACCTCGTGATGGCGATTCTTATCACCATCATTTTCATCGCCGCCTTTTTGGTTCTCGGAATCGAGCGCGCCTTTCAACCGGACAGCTACGAGATCTCGGCGCTTTGGATCGGAATTTCTCTCGTAATTGGTTTTGGCAGCGCGATCCCAGGAGGCTACGTGTGCGCTGCGATCAGCAGGAACTGGCGAGCTTGTCAGGTGCTTGCCGTAGTTGTCGTAGTCCTCGGCCTGCTTCTTTGCCTTCCTGCCATTCAACGCAGCAACGAAGGACCGAATGTCCGCGCCGGTGAAATTTCCGCTTTTCAGGCGATGCAACTGGGAGTGGCTCCGATCTGGATGCATTTGCTCAATCCGGTCCTCGGGGCGGCGGGTATTCTTCTGGGAGCGCGGATGAAGAAGACGCTGTAGCCGCCGCCTTGCTACACCGAAGCGATTCCAAGGCGGTGGACGGCGCGGGTTCCCGCAATGGAATTCGCGCTCTTTTTCATTTGGGAACGCACACGCTTCAGTCATCCCGAGCGGAGCAAAGCGAAGTCGAGGGACCCCGTGACAAGTCGAGTGATTCTCCACGGGGTCCCTCGACTTCGCTCGGGATGACAAAGCGAGTGAGCGTCCCGGGATCTCTTCCCACCCCGTTGAATCTCAGTTACCTTGGCGAACTTCATGAAGATTCTGGTGGTCGAAGATGATCCGCGCATTTCGGACGTGCTGGAATATGCCCTCAAGGCTGAGGGATATGAGGTCCCGGTCTAATTGTGCTCGGTGTTGGTTTACCCGATATCGATGGCTTCGAGGTTTGTCGGCTGGTGCGCCGGTCTTCTGATGTCCCGGTGATTTTTCTCACCTCCCGCACCGACGAGATCGATCGCGTCGTCGGTCTCGAGATCGGCGGGGACGATTACATGGTCAAGCCGTTCAGCCCGCGGGAACTACTGGCCCGGATCAAAGCGATTCTGCGGCGGAATCAACGTCAGGAAACACCACCATCCAGCGAGCCTGCGAATCACCTGAAGTACGGCCCGATCACGATCGATCCCGAGAAGTTCCGCATCCAATGTGACGGGCGCGAAATTTCCCTGACGGCC
>QHMY01000089.1 GCA_003218305.1 Verrucomicrobiota bacterium | reverse complement strand
CACGGTCGATGCTGGTCCGGAGCATGTCGAAATACTTTTGGGAACCGTCATTGCCCTCCCAGATGTTCTCGATGGCCGCGCTGGTCCCCGAAATGATCTCGAGCAGATTATTCAGTTCGCTGGTCGCCTCAGCAGGCGGCGTCGGTTTGGCAGCGTTATCGGACGGGTCGTTATTCATGAAACGAGGCAATGATGGGAACCGTTAAGCCGCGATTGTCCGGTGACTTAAGCAGGAAAGGTGCCGCTAAAGCTGGACTCGCGAGGGCAGAATAACGCGAGAAAAAGACGAAGGTTGTCCGGGCTCCAGGGGCTTTGCCCGCGGGAATTCGTCGCTCGCAAACCCCCGCAAACCGGCTATGCTTCCGTCCCCGAGAAATGAACAAATTGTCCATCAACAAGCTGCGAGTCTCCATCGGTGAGCAGGAGATCATTCGAGGTCTTTCCCTGGCCGTTCCCAAGGGGGAAGTCCACGCAATCATGGGACCCAATGGCTCCGGCAAGAGCACCCTGGCGAAGGTCCTGGCCGGCCACCCCGACTACAAGGTCACGGCTGGTGAAGTCTTGATGGACGACGAAAATATTCTCGGCCTCGCCCCGGACGAACGCGCGCGAAAAGGCCTGTTTCTCGCGTTCCAATACCCGAGCGAGATTCCAGGCGTCACCATCGCGAACTTTATCCGCGCCGCCGTTCAGGCCCGCCTCCCGGAGGGGGAGGAACTGGAGGCGACCGACTATTACGCCAGACTTTACGAGAAGATGGATTTGCTCGAAATGGATCGCTCGTTCACCTCGCGATCGGTCAACGAAGGGTTTTCCGGAGGCGAAAAGAAACGGAACGAAATCCTGCAGCTCGCCATGCTCGAGCCCAAATACGCTGTCCTCGATGAAACCGACAGCGGCCTGGACATCGACGCGCTTAAAGTGGTCGCCCACGGAGTCAATTCCATGAGGGGCCCGGACCGGGGGATTCTAGTCATCACGCATTACCAGCGCCTGCTCGATTACATTGTGCCCGATCACGTTCACGTCATGGTCCAGGGGCGGATCGTTCGGAGCGGAGGAAAAGGACTAGCCCTGGAGCTAGAGGAAAAGGGATACGAAAGTTACGAAGGGGCGAAAGAAGAAGCCAGCGAGCCAGCAATGGCCTGACGGGGAGAATTCCATGGTCAAAGAAGCATCACCTTTGGAAATCGAGCGGAACGTCGGGAATTTCGCCTACCCGGAGACCCACACGCACGACGCGGGCGTCGGGTTGACCGAGAAGACGATTCACTACATTTCCGACATCAAGCAGGATCCCGACTGGGTCCGCGAGTTTCGCCTCAACGCCTACAAGACCTTTATGAGCAAGCCGATGCCAACGCATTGGGCGAGCAAGGACCTGGAAGCGATCGTTTTCGATAACATCCGTTACTACCTCAGCGCGGGGACCCAGCCGAAACGGAATTGGGAGGACGTGCCGGACGACGTAAAACGCACGTTCGAGCGCCTTGGCATCCCGGAGCAAGAGCGGAAATTTTTGGCCGGCGTGGAAGCGCAATTCGACAGCGAGGCCGTTTATTCCAACATCAAGAAAGCGGTCGGCGAACAGGGCGTGATCTTCGTCGGCAGCGCGGAAGGGTTGAAGAATCATCCGGAAATCTTCCGGAAATGGTTCGGGAAAGTCATTCCGACCGGCGACAACAAGTTTAGCGCGCTCAACTCGGCTGTCTTCAGCGGCGGCTCCTTCATTTACGTCCCGCCGGGAGTGAAGGTGAAACATCCCCTCCAGGCTTACTTTCGAATCAACGCCGAGAATTTTGGGCAGTTTGAACGCACGCTCATCATCTGTGATGAAGGCTCGGAGCTGACCTACATGGAGGGGTGCACGGCGCCGAAATTCAACACCGCTACCCTGCACAGCGCGGTGGTCGAACTGGTCGCCCTGAAAGGCGCCAAGCTCCAGTACATCACCGTCCAGAACTGGTCGGCTAACGTTTTCAATCTGGTGACCAAACGCGGCCTCGCCCACGAAGACGCGGAAGTGAAGTGGATCGATTGCAACATCGGTTCGCGCCTGACCATGAAATATCCGGGGGTCATCATGAAAGGCCGCCGGGCCCGCGGCGAAGTTCTTTCCATCGCCCTCGCGGGGGACGGACAACACCAGGACACCGGCGCGAAGATGGTGCATGCGGCCGACGAAACCACGAGCAACATCATTTCGAAAAGTATCAGCATTGGGCAGGGCCGGGCCACCTATCGCGGGCTGGTCCACATCCCGAAGCACCTGAAAAATTGCAAGAACAACACCGAGTGCGATGCCCTTCTCATCAACTCCTCCAGCCGAACCGATACCTATCCGGCCATCACGGTGCGTGGCACGGGCAACTCCGTTCAGCACGAGGCCAGCGTCAGCCAGGTGAGCGCCGAACAGATTTTCTACATGCAACAACGCGGCCTGACCGAAGCGCAGGCCATGAGCTTGAGCGTGAATGGGTTCGTGAACGATCTCGTGCGCCAGTTTCCGATGGAATACAGCGTCGAACTCAAGCGCCTGATCGAGCTTGAGATGGAAGGCTCGGTCGGCTAGGGTTGCGCCCCCAAAGACAAGGGCAAGCCACGGCGGTCTCCGGGCCGCCGTTTGCGTCTAATTTTCGGGCATGACTAACCAGACAGCTGTTCTCGATGAAGTAATGGAACGCGAATCGCCGCAGGAACATTCCAGATCGGCGATTCTGTCCGGCCCCGCGCCTGTGCGCGACGCCGATCTTCCCGGTTGGTTCCAGGACCAACAGCGGGCGGCCTGGGCGAAATTCGAATCGTTTCCCTTCCCAAATCGAAAGGATCAGCCCTGGCGATTTTCCAGCGTCGATAAGCTCGACCTTTCCCGTTACACCCAGCCGGCGAAGCTGACCCAAACCGAGCGAGACGAAATCCTCGAGCGGTCGACTGGGCTTGAGGCGACCGCCGGACGGCTCCTCTTTGCGGACGATCAATTGATCCGGCGCGATCCGTTGCCGGAAGCGCTCCTCAAACGCGGCGTGCTCCTCCTGCCGCTCGAGCGAGCGCTGATCGAGCGGGAAGATTTGTTCCGAAAACATTTCATGGCGCAACCGGCTACGCTGGGATCGGCCAAGTTCGCCGCGCTCCATGAAGCGTTCGTCAATTCCGGCACGTTCATTTACGTGCCGCGCGGCGTGGAAGTCGAACTACCGATCGAAATCTTCCATTGGCTGCATGGAGCGGATGCGGCGGTCTTCCCGCATACTCTGTTGATCGCCGACGAACTATCCAAGGTGACGGTGATCGAACATTTTCGCTCCGCCCATCCAGAGCGACCGGGGTTTGCCTGCGGCGTGAATGACCTGGTGGCGGGCAAGGGAGCGAAGATCAATTACGTTTGCGCGCAGGACTGGAACGAAGAAGTGCTGTCGATCCAGATCAACACGACGACGGTGGAGCGCGAGGCTTCGGCTTTGAGTTTGAACGCCCACCTCGGCGGCGCCTATTCCCGCTTTGAAAGCCTGAGCCGTCTCGCCGGCGAAGGCGCCCGGAGCGATCTGCTCAGCGTCTCAGTCGGGCACGGCACCCAGGAATTCGACGCGCGCACCCTGCAGGATCATCTCAGCCCGCACACGACGAGCGACCTTCTTTACAAAAATGCGCTGACCGACCGGACGCGAAACACTTTCGGCGGCCTCATCCGGGTCGAGCCGCATGCCCATTTTACCGACGCCTACCAGACGGTCCGGAATCTCCTGCTGAGCGACGATGCGGAGGCGAATTCCATGCCGGGCCTCGAGATTCTGGCGGACAACGTGAAGTGCAGTCATGGCGCGACGTCCGGCCAGATCAATGAGGACGAGATGTTCTACCTCCTCGCGCGCGGGATTCCACTGCCGGTAGCGAAGCAGCTTCTGGTGAGCGGCTTTTTGAATGAAGTGGTCGATCGCCTCGATCATCCGGCGATCACCAGCTTGGTGCACGAGCTGATCGAAGCGAAGTTCGCGGGGCGGTAAGCGCGCGCTGTCATCCCGAGGCTGGCGCAGCGCGCCGAGGGACCTCGCAGGCGCTCACACGCTTCCGCGAAGGATTGCGCGTTTACGGGAGCACCGCCGTGCCATCGCTTGCGTGCCTCATCCTTGCAACTGGGGGGTCCCTCGCCGTCTGCGCGGCTCGGGATGACACGCCTTTTAACTAACTCTCAGCAGGTTGGTATAGATTCACGATTTCAACCGCAGCATCCCGGATGGTGTTGCGCAACGCGGCCGGCTCGATGACACGCGCGTGACCGCCCCAACTCAAAATCCACCGCTCAATTTCCTCCAGGCTCCCGAGCTCGAGCTGCAACGTGATTGAGCCGTCAGGAAGCGCGCGGATTTTCTGCGATTCGTGCCACATTCGCTCGGACACGAGACGCGCCGCGTATGGATCGAATTGCAACTTGATCCGATGTTTCCGCCCCGAGGAAAACACGCCGAAGCTTCCGCTCAGGATCTTGGTGATGGAAAAATCGGCCGGCCGGCGAAAACCCTTCGTCGTGAGCGCTACGTTTCGCATCCGGGGAAGGGCAAACGTTCGCAGCTGCGCCCGGTCCAAATCCTCCGCGAAGAGGTACCACTGGTTCTCGAGGCAGGCGAGGTGATAGGGACGGACGCGGCGCGCTTCGTAACCGCTGCTCTTTAACTTTCGATATTCGAATTCGAGTTCGACGGACCGCAGCACCGCCTTGCTGACGAGCTCGAAAAGTTCAAGATCGGCCGGGCTCGCGCCCACGCTGCGAAACGAAATGACATCCTCGAGATCGGTCCAGGAGAAAGAGACGCGATCCTTGAGGCCATCCGTGATTTTTCGGAACGCCGAGTGCAGGGGACGCTCGAACGGCGTTCCCTTGTATTGGGCGAGCGCCTTTTGCGCGACGAAAAGAGCCGTGATCTCACCCTCCGAAACCTCGATGCTCGGGAATCCGGTAACCGCTTCCGTGTAATAGAACCCAAACCTTTGCGGGTCATAACGTCGCGCTGGATCGTTTTTGCCGAAACCTCGAGTTCGGCCGCGATCTTCTGGCAATTGGGGAAGTGATGCGACTTGAGCGCGGCGTGAAGCCGCATCATCCGCTGCAGCGGCGGACGGGAGAAACCTTCATCCTTCGGAGTAGTGGTTCGTTTCATTAGTCGCATGTAGCAGCGGCCCTGTGGGCCGCTCGATCCGCACGTCATTGCACTCCAGCCACAAACGCGCCCCACAGGGGCGCGGCTACAGGGCCCGGATCCGAACCTGAAAAATAATCCGATTATTTTTAGGATTGGACAGTCTATGTCCTACCCCCTGTTTCATGATGGCGCCATGAAAAGATACAAAACTCACCAACCCCGTCGTAATCTGCTTTCGGTGCCGCCCTCCGTTCGCCCCGATCGGATCGAGCGCGGGCTTCGCCTCTTGCGGGCGTTGCGCTCCTCGATTGCCAACGCCGCGGCGCCTTTTTCGCGCCCGCAACAGTGCGAGTTCGACTTCATCCTCTCGAAAAGAGCCTGATCCGCACCGCAGAAGAAACATTGCCAGGCGGGATGCGCCTCGCTATTTTCGCTTTCACCCCGGCGGATTTAGCCGGGGCGGGCGCCTCAAGCATGGACGTAAGCGGAACTATCGACGCGATTCTGGGCAAGAAAGGCGGGGAGATTTTTTCGATCTCCCCGGACGCAACGGTTTACGACGCCATCGTGCTGATGGCGGAGAAGAATGTCGGCGCGCTGATTGTCGTGCACGAGGGCCGGCTTGAAGGGATGGTTTCGGAGCGCGATTACACGCGCAAAGTGATGTTGCGCGGGAAACGCTCGCGGGAAACTCAGGTGCGCGAGATCATGTCGAGCGATCTCACGGTCGTGACTCCGCGAGAACCGGTGGAGAATTGCCTGCGAATGATGACGGACAAGCGCATCCGGCATCTACCCGTGGTGGAGGGCGATACGCTTCGCGGGGTTATTTCGATCGGCGATTTGGTGAAATGGGTCATCGCCAGCCAATCGGCCACCATCGCGCATCTCGAGAGTTATATTTCAGGCGGATACTCCGGGTAAGCTTCCTGGAACGGCGCTTCGAAACAGGGTCATCCCGAGCGCAGTCGAGGGATCCCGGAATGGAACGTGCAGGCCACTCCACGAGATCCCTCGACTGGCGCTCGGGATGACGAAATTACAACGCCCAAGCTGTCTTTCCCGCGACGATTGTCCGGACCGCGCGGCCTCTCAGCTTCCGGCCGTTGAAAGGCGTATTCCGCGACATCGATTCCGAGGCATTCGCGTCAAAAGTCCATTCCAGCGCGGGATCGATCAGGGTCACATCGGCAGCTCGCCCCTGCGAAAGTGTTCCGGCTTCACTCTGGAGAAGCCGCGCCGGATTCACCGTAAACATCTCAATCAGACGCGACAGGCCAATTGTTTTGTTCTGGTGAACGAGCAGATCGAGAAATAATCCTAGCTCCGTTTCCAGTCCCACGATTCCAAACGGCGCGGCATCGAACTCGACCTCTTTCTCGAACCGGGCGTGCGGCGCATGATCGCTCGCGAGGATCCCAAGGGTGCCGTCGGCGATTCCCTCGAGCAACGCCGCGACATCTTCTTTGGTCCGCAGGGGCGGGTTCATCTTGCAGTTTGTATCGAAGTTCTGAATCGCCTCGTCGGTCAACGCGATGTGATGCGGGCAAACTTCTCCGCTGATCTTGACGCCGCGCGCCTGCGCTTCGCGCAAAATCCGGACGCTGCCCGCGGCGCTGATATGTTGGCAATGGATGTCGTGGTCGCAGAGTTCCGCCAACAGGACGTTGCGCATGACGATTGCCTCCTCGCCGGCGCTGGGCCAGCCCGGCAGACCAAGCAGCGTGCTCCAATAGCCTTCGTGCACGACACCGTTGCCAACGAGATTGTAATCCTGGCAGTGATCGAAGACGGGCACGCCCACCATGCGCGCGTACTCGACTGCGCGGCGCATTAGCTCGTTGTTCTGGATGCATCGTCCGTCATCCGTGATCGCGACCACTCCCGCCTGCGCAAGCGAACCGATCGGCGCCAGCTCTTCTCCCATCAGGCCCTTCGAGATCGCGCCCGTCGGCAACACGTTGACGCACGCCACCTCAGCAGCGCGGTCCTTGATCCAGGCGATCGTGCTCGGACTGTCCGCCACCGGTGACGTATTCGGCATGCAGACGATGGTGGTAAACCCACCCGCTGCCGCCGCCCGCGCGCCGGACTCGATCGTTTCTTTCCAGCCGAAACCCGGCTCGCGAAGGTGGACGTGGAGGTCAATCAGGCCGGGGCAGACGATGAGATTGCTGGCGTCGAGCTCGGTGGGTTGAGAGTTGAGGGTTGAGAGTTGGGAGAGAGCAGCGAAACGGCCATCCACGATCAGGAGATCGGCGATCTCATCGCGGTTGTTCGCCGGATCGATGATCCGGCCATTTCGAATCACCGTGTTCATGGCGTTGCGATTCCTCCGCAGAGATAAAGAACGGCCATGCGGATCGCCAGGCCGTTGGTGACCTGATCGAGGATAACGCTCTGCGCGCCGTCGGCCAATTCGCTGTCGATCTCGACCCCGCGGTTGATCGGGCCTGGATGCATGATTAGGCAATCCGGTTTCAACAGCTTCGCGCGGTCCTTGGTCAGGCCAAACAGCCGGATGTATTCACCGATGCCCGGGAAATATTCTTTGCGCTGACGTTCGTGTTGAATCCTGAGCAGATTCACCACGTCGGCGGTGGGGAGGACTTCGTTAATATCGTGAGAAACTGCGACCCCCAGTTTTTCGAATTCACGCGGCACCAGCGTGCTCGGCCCGACCAGGGTCACGCGCGCCCCGAGTTTGAGTAGGCCAAAGATATTCGAGCGCGCGACGCGGCTGAAGAGAATGTCGCCGACAATCGCAACATGCAGTCCGGCCACGGAGCTTTTCCTTTCCCGGATCGTGTAGAGATCCAGCAATGCCTGCGTGGGATGCTCGTGTGCTCCGTCGCCTGCGTTAATGATGCTCGAACTGAGGCGCTCGGCGAGGAACTGCGGCGCCCCGGACGAACCGTGGCGCAGCACGATGATATCGGCGTGGTTCGCCTCGAGGATCTTTGCGGTGTCCTTAAGCGTTTCGCCTTTCGTCAGGCTCGAGGAGCTTGCGGCGATATTAATGACATCCGCGCTCAAACGAATCGCGGCGATCTCGAACGAAGTGCGCGTCCGCGTGCTCGGTTCGACGAAGAAATTCACCAGCGTTTTGCCCCGGAGAGCCGGCACTTTCTTGATCTCGCGGGTGCCGACTTCCTTGAACGCATCCGCGGTATCGAGAATGAAGGTAATCTCCTCGGCCGAAAGCTCCCGGATCCCCAGCAAATCTTTGCGCTGCCAACGCAAGGCGGATTTTGCCGGGTCCGTCATACCTTCTCCTCCTTGACCAGCCAGACGGCGTCTGGTTCTCCATCAACATTCTCCAGCCGCAGGCGCACCCGTTCTCCAGGCGCGGTGGGTAAATTCTTTCCGACGAAATCCACCCGAATCGGCAACTCGCGGTGGCCGCGGTCTATGAGAGCGGCCAGCTGAATGCGTCCGGGGCGTCCGAACGAACTAATGGCGTCCATGGCCGCACGGGCCGTCCGCCCGGTGAAAAAGACGTCGTCGACAATGATAATTGTTTTGTTTTCGAGCGGCAGCGGCAGTTTCGAAGCCTGGACCCGCGGCAAGTCCGCCCGTTTCCCGACGTCATCCCGATGCATCGACACGTCAATAATCCCCGTTTCCACGGGAGTCTTTCCCAACGACGCGATGATGCTCGCGATCCGGTGCGCGATTTCGACCCCGCGCGATGGAATTCCTGCCAGAACGACCGAAGCAGACTCGGGGTTACGCTCGATAATTTCGTGCGCGATCCGGCGGAGCGCACGATTAATGGCCTCTCCATCCATCACCGGAAGGGTGGCGGGTGGGGGAGAGGGGCGGTTGTGTTGGTTTTTGGTCACGTGTTCCTTGGCGACCTCGCGGGATCGCATTAAAGGAAAAATGGGCGGATCAAGCTGAGGTCGGTTCGGCCTTGGCCTCCTTCATGCGCTTGTTTCGCCAGCTGGAACGATATTTGACGATCCAATCCAGCAGCGCCTTTTCAAAGCCAATGTCCGCTCCGGCTTTTTCGCTCTCGATCCACTTATGCTTCAAAATCTCTTCCCGCTCCGCCAGGAACTCCTTGTAGAGCACCGAGTTCTTAACGAACCGTGACTGTTCTACTTGCGAAGCCGTCATCTCGGGACTGTTTTCCATATAAGCGAAGATTGGTCAACAAAAACCATACCTCCTGCTGAGTTAGATGGATTACGGGGTCGAGCTATTCAATTCATTGCACTGCAGGCAGGGACGGCGCGCTGCGCCGTCCGCGACGTAGCAAAGCGGATGTCTGGTCAAGCGGACCACTCGCCTTGGTGAGTGCCAATTCTCTGCCGATCGTGCTCAAAGATCAGGCGCAATTGGACGCGGCGCTGTAGGCGGGCTGTTCTGGAGGGCGATACTCCGTCATCGCCTGGGTTTGAGCACAGACTTCGGAGGGCAAATGCCCCATCATGCTCCAGTCCCATTGTCGCCCCGATCCCCGGCGACGACAGAGCGTCGCCCTCCATTACGGATCGCCGCAGCGCGGCGTCCCTACCAAATGCAGCAGCTGCGCGCCGCAGTGGGAGCCCTGAGTCCCTCCGAAACAAGAAAACGGGCGTCAGGGCAGCGCCTTCCTCAGGTCTCGCGCAATCTTCATGAACTCTGCCGCGACTGGAGAATCACCTTTCTCGGCGGTGATGGGCATCCCCCTGTCGCCCGATTCGCGCGTCGCGATATCGATCGGAATCTGACCGAGCAATGCCACCCCGAGACGCCTGGCTTCGCGCGTTCCACCTCCTGACCCAAAAATCTCGTAACGCTTCCCGTCGCTCGGCGACTCGAAGTAGCTCATGTTTTCGATCAGCCCAAGCACCGGCACGTTTACTTTCTCGAACATCGTCGCAGCCTTGCGCGCATCGATCAACGCGACCTCCTGCGGCGTGGTCACGATGATCGCCCCGGCCAGGGCGACGGTCTGGACAATCGTAAGCTGGATGTCACCCGTGCCGGGCGGCAGATCGAGCACGAGATAATCGAGCTCGCCCCATTCCACCTGCCGGAGGAACTGCTGGGTGTAGCGCGTCACCATCGGTCCCCGCAGAATCGCCGGAGCCGAATCGTCGAGGAGAAAACCCATCGACATTAGCTTCAGGTTGTATTGCTCAATGGGGATAATCCGGTTCTCCTCGGTCGCAGTGGGGCGATCCCGGCTGCCGAACATGAGCGAAATGCTCGGTCCGTAAATGTCGCAATCGCAGAGGCCGACCCGCGCCCCGGTTTTTTCCAACGCCACCGCGAGATTCGCGGCCACGGTCGACTTTCCCACGCCGCCCTTGCCGCTCGCGATCGCGATGACGTGTTTGATTCCCTCGATCCGGGTCGTCCCGGCGGCAGCGCCGCCTGCCCCGGCTGGCGGTGCCTGGATATCAATCAGCACCTTCGCCTGTTCCACGCCGGGCAGGGCGCGCAGGATTTCCTCCGCCTGGGTTTTGATCGCCTGCGGAATCGCCGGCTCGTTGGTGGCGAGCGCCAGTTGCACGGTGACCGATCCACCCTCGATCTGGATTCCCTTCAGCAGACCGAAAGAAACAATATCGCGGCTGAAGCCCGGGTATTTTACGCCCTTTAAGGCGTCCTTAACTTGTTCTTCTGAGACCGGCATGGGCGTCTAAGCTACCGGCCCACGCGAACGAGTAAACAAAGCCTTCTCGAAAAGAAGGTCCGCCGGCGTTTCGGACCTAGGGACTTGGCGTCGCGGGATCTTGGACGAGGTCGATTCGTTGGCCGGTCCCGGCTATTTCGACCATGAGCTTCGAAAAGGTCCATTCGCCCGCAAACTTCGACGCGACGAAATAGAGCGTGCCTTTGCCCCTCGGACCGGAGAGGGAGACGTTCATGTCGGCCTGTCCCGATGAGCCGCTCACATTCGTCGTTCCCGTAGCAAAGTATCCGTCCTCGATCGGCGACCCTAGCGCTGCGACGACCCGCGGATCAGCCTTGGCCCTGGCCAGCGCCATCTTGTAGGCATCGGATTGCTTCATCATGCCGAAGACCATGGTGACGATGAAAAAGCCGAATCCCGCTGCCAGAAGCAACATTCCCAGGCATCCCGTCGGCACGAACCATTTCCAATTCCGTCCCCACCAGCCAGGTCGTTGGGGCGTTGCGGTGGCTGGGAGCGGGTTCGGGTCCATGATTGCTCGATATTACCGGGAAGATGACGGGCACACCAGCAGGAAGAGCGTCCGGGTTATTTTGCCACGAGCAATGCCTGCGAAGCTACGCACTGCCAATTGCCGTCGTGTTCCACCCAGGCGTCGGTCCAGCGATAGTTGCGTTTGAAAGCCTTGCCATCCTTGGCTGTGCCAGTCTCCGTGGATGTTCCCATGATGACGGCGAATTTGCCGTCGTAAATGCGCACATCGAGCTTTCCATTCTTCGCGGAGGTGTAGGTATCGGTGTCTTTCTTGATCTCGGACAGGAGGCTGGCCTTCGTCATGACCTTGCCCTTCGAGCTTACGCCGCGGTAATTCTCCGCCAGATAAGCCCGGGCGATGGAAGGATCGTGCGCCATGACGGAGGCTTCCCACTTGTTCTCAATCTCGCGCAGGGTGGCTTCCGGAGTCGATTTCTTGGTCGGCATGACCGAGGCAGGCGGCTCCGCCCTGGTTTTGGGGGCGGGGGAACTGGTCTTGGCAGGCGAAGAGGACTTCGGGGAGGCCGCGGCGGAACTGCTCCTGGTGGGCGCGGGAGCGCTGCGCTCCTCGGGGGCTGGCGACGATTCAGTGGTGACCGAGACGCTCGGATCGGTCGCGCGCGAGGACGAGGTGTCCGAGGCGGGGGCTTCCTCCGGGGCTGGCGTATTGGCCTCTTCTTGAGCTAAGGCCAGCGACGCAACCGCCAAAACGAACCCAATCAGGGCGAGGAGGGTGATTCTCATCCGGTGGGAACGAACCCTATTTTGCCGCCTCCTTCCCGGTCAAGGCTGTTTTGCCCGGGCACCCCTCGCTGTCAGGAAGGTCCGAAGGCGCTATCCGAGCCCGAAAATCCCCCGCAAACCTGCTGGCCCCGCTCGTGCTACTAGCTCTTGACGGGTGGTGTAAGATTCTCCCGTCACTCTGGAATATGCCATTAACGGTTCGAACCCTCTTCGGCGGCCCGATCGCCGCGCTAGTCCTGGTCAGGGCAACAAGCTTGACCCCGGACACGCCGATTACGAACCCGATTCCTGGCCAATCGGTTATTAACAACCTGCCGGCGGCGGCGCTAAGTACGTTCGCATTTCAAGAGCCGCAGCCTCGACGCGCTTCCATCATCGAGCACTGCTTCATCTCCAGCCTCGATGCCAGCCTGTGGGCGCCTTTGGGAGAATCCCCGCTGGTAGCCGCGGCCTTGAAGCAGGATTGGAAGACGGTTTTTGGCATGCTCGACGCCGGCGCCTCCGTGGAAACAGCGAACGAGACCGGTGTCACCCCGTTGATGGCCGCCGCCATGCAGGGCAATGTCGAAGTGCTCCGCGGCCTCCTGGAACGGCACGCGAATCCCGCGTTTACCGATCTCGCCGGTCTCTCCCCGCTCCATCATGCGATCGCGGCCAGAAAAATGGACGTGGTCCAACTTCTCCTCCCTCTGGCGAAGTTTGAGACCACCTCCGCTGGCGGACAGGACCTGCTCTCCCTCGCCCTCGAGAGTGGTGACATGAAGACGTGCCAGACGATTCTCGAGCGTTTGCCGGCCACGCTGGAATGGACAGCAAACAGTCGCAAAGCTCTCGACACCGCGCTGCGCGCGAATCTGAAGGAGCAGGTCCAGCTTCTTTTGAGCAAACACCCCGCGCCCCCGACTCGCGAAGGAGGCACCGTGCCGCTCATCGCCTATGCGATCGCAGGCGATGACGCTCCGCTTTTCCATACCCTCCTCGCCTGCGGCAGCGACCCCAATCTCACCGTCCCGAAATCGGCCGAGAAAGAGTTCATGTCCCTGCTTAAGTCAAAATACCTTCGGCTCTATATCCAGGAGGAAACGGGCATTAATTTATTGATGCTCGCCGCCGGGCTCGGCAAAACCGATTACGTCCGCGCTTTGCTCGATGCCGGCGCCGATCGAAACCGCTCGACCCCCCGGGAAAAAATGCTGCCGCTTTATTTTGCCGCCTGGACCGAGAACTGGCAATGCGTGCAGATGCTTCTGGGCGGAGGACCCATGCCGGATCAGCTCCGCGTCGAAATTTCGCTCGCGCGACAAAACATGGCGGTGATCAAGGATGGCGTCACCGTGTTTACTACGAAGTGTTCGACCGGCCGCGAGGGCTTCTCGACCAAGCCCGGCCAGTACGTAATCACCGACAAAGACCGCGACCATCGCTCCACCATTTACAAATGCGCCATGCCCTATTTCATGCGCCTCAATTGCCGCGACTTCGGCATGCATGAAGGAGTGGTCCCGACCTACCCGGCTTCCCACGGCTGCATTCGCCTTCCGGGCGATGCCGCCCGCAAGCTCTTCGTCGAAATCCCAGTGGGTACGGTGGTGATGATTAACTAGCTGCTGTAGCCGCTTCGCTATGCGAAGCGCGGGCCTGCTGACCAGATTAGTCCCTTCACTGCGCCGCCCACAGGGCGGCGGCTACAGGCGAACAGGACGGCCAGCGGTTACAATGCCCTTCGACATTTTCGCCGGACTCAAATAATCTTTGGCCTCACCTCGATGGACATGCCGCCTGACCTGACCGGAATGCGAAACGAATACGCCGCCCATGGCTTGCGCCGGGCCGATCTCCATCCCGAGCCGCTCCACCAGTTCGGCGCCTGGTTCGCTGCGGCGCTCGCTGCCGATATCCGCGAAGTCAATGCCATGACCCTCGCCACCGCGACGCCCGACGGCAAACCCTCCGCCCGCATCGTCCTGCTCAAAGGATTCGATGAGCACGGCTTCGCTTTCTTTACGAATTACGACAGCGAGAAGGGGAGGGAACTCGCGGCGAATCCGTTCGCGGCGCTGGTTTTTTATTGGACCCAACTGGAGCGCCAGATTCGCATCACCGGCCCGGTGGAAAAAACGTCGCGGGAAGATTCCGCCGCCTATTTTCATTCACGGCCGGTGGGCAGTCGACTCGGCGCCTGGGCTTCCAAACAGAGCGAGGTGATCGACGCCCGCCAGATCCTCGAAGCGCGCCTCATGGAGGTGAGCGAACGCTATGAAGGCGGCGACGTTCCGCTGCCACCGCATTGGGGCGGATACCGAGTGAAACCGGAGACCTTCGAATTCTGGCAGGGCCGCCCCAATCGCCTTCACGACCGATTTCGTTACTCGCGTCAGGCCAACGGCACGTGGCTGATCGATCGCCTCGCGCCGTGATGTCGGACGACTCGCTGCGCTCACGCGCCTGGAGGGAAAGGCCAGCCCCGCGCTATTGGTGGCACCATTTGCCCGGCACCGATTACGTTCCGCCCATTTATTCGGACCTGAGCGAAACGGAATGGGCCACGCTGGTGGAGTGGTACGACGAGACCGATCGGGGTGGTCCGATTGGCGAATGCGCGGTCCCACTGATCTCACTTCTGCACGGACTGGTCATGGGAAGCCGCGCCAGCAGAATCGTGCAGCTTGGAACCTGTGCCGGCTACTCCGCTCTTCTCCTCGGCTGGATGTTGCGGCGGATGAAGATTGAGCGGGGCCTTTTCAGTCTGGATCTCGATCCGGCGAGCTGCGAGTTGTCTCGACGTTGGATCGCGCGAGGCGGGTTACAGGATTTTGTGGAGATCGCTGAGCGGAACTCGCTCGATCCCCAGTCTCCAGTCGCAGCCAGGGAATATCTCGGCGGCGATCCCGAGCTGATCATTCTCGACAGCTCTCACGAGTATCAGGCGACTCTGGGGGAACTCGATCTCTGGTACGAGGCCCTGGCGCCCGGCGGCTTGCTCCTCCTGCATGATGTCAGCCGTTTCGCCGTCGATTTCGATGTGACCCGGCAGGGCGGCGTGGGGCGCGCTTTTTCCGAATGGAGAAAGGCCCATCCTGCAGTGGAAACTTTTTGCCTGAATGGCGACTCGAGCACGATGGAATTGCCGCGCCCGCTCTACAAGGATGCCTGCGGTCTCGGCTTGATTCATAAAGCTTCGGGTTGATTCATGGCGCTCATCCAACTCACGCCGGAACAGACGCGCACCTGGACGCGTGAGGAAAAGGATCGGTGGTGGTTCGAGAATGTTTATCGGGGCGATCTGCCCCAACTGACCGTTCGCTCCGCCGTCACCGGTTTCCTGCTCGGCGGCGTTCTCTCCGCGACGAACCTCTATATCGCGGGCAAAACCGGCGTGACTCTCGGTGTCAATCTCACCTCGGTCATCCTCGCCTTCGCCATGTTTCGCCTCCTCGCCCGAGTCGGCCTCGGCAAGGATTTCACCATCCTGGAAAACAACGCGATGCAGTCGATTGCCACCTCGGCCGGCTACATGACCCTTCCGTTAACCTCCAGCCTCGCCGCCTATATGATGGTGACGAACACGATCGTTCCATCATGGCACATCGTGCTTTGGATGTCGGTGATGTCGCTCATTGGCGTGCTGATCGCATTCCCGCTCAAACGACGCTTCATCAACGAGGACCAGCTTCCTTTCCCGGAAGGCCGCGCCTGTGGTGTAATCCTGGATGCGCTGTATCACGGCGCGGCAGGCGAAGGAATCTTCAAGGCCAAGGTGCTTGGCCTCACCGCGGGTCTGGCCGGTTTCTACCAATTTCTCGTCAGCGACGGATTGCAGCGTCTCGTCCAATTCAAACTCGTCCGACTGGATAAATGGTTCGGCTGGACTGAACCATGGCATTTCCACGAGCGAATCGACGACTATTATTACATGCTCGGCGCCAAGTACGAGCTTTGGGTTCCGCGCATCCTTGGGACCGATTTTCGCACGCTCGGCCTTCGGCTCGGAATGGACGCCGCCATGCTGGGAGTCGGCGGGTTGATGGGCGTGCGCGTCGCGACCAGCGTCATGCTTGGGACATTCGTGAACTTTTTTGTGCTGGCGCCCATCATGATCGCGCGCGGCGACATCGCACCACGCATCGGTCCCAATGGCGCGGCGATCGCGCTCAGCCGCGCCGAGATTGTCAACCAGTGGTCTCTCTGGTGGGGCGTCACCATGATGGTGGTCGGTTCGATGATCGCTCTTCTGGGCAAGCCGGAGATTTTCACCAGCCTCTTCAAGAACCTTCGCGGCAAGAAGAAGAGCAAAGGCAAAGATGTCCTGGCGGACATCGAGCTGCCGCTTTGGATTTCGTACGTCGGTGTGCCGGTCCTCAGTTTGTTGGGAACCTGGCTCACGCATTTGTTCTTCGGCGTGCCGATTGGACTCGCGCTCCTCTCGCTCCCGCTGGTTTTTATCCTGACCGTTATCTGCGTCAACTCCATGGCGCTCACCTCCTGGACGCCGACTAGCTCCCTGAGCAAGATCACGCAGTTCTCCATCGGCGCGATCGACCACACCAATCCGGCCTCGAACCTCATCACCGCGGGAATGACGGCGGAAGTGGCGTCGAACGCGGGCAACCTGCTCTCCGACATCAAGCCGGGTTACATGCTCGGGGCCAGGCCGCGCCAGCAGGCTATCGGGCATTGCATTGGAATTTTCTCCGGCGCCCTGGCCGCGACGCCGCTCTTCTTTCTCCTCTTCCTTCCGCCGGGCCTCGATGGCGCCCGCAGCCCGGCGACAATTGTCTCTGAGCAATTCCCCATGCCGACCGCGATGCAATGGAAAGGCGTGGCCGATCTCATTGCGCGCGGCGTGACCAGCCTCCCCACCTCGGTCGTTGTTTCAATGATCGCAGCGGCGGCGCTCGCAGCGTTCATCGAGATCATGACCATTGTGCGCAAGAAACCGTTCGCGTTGTCCTCCGTCTCCATCGGTCTGGGTGTAATCCTCCCGCCCGACGCCTGTTTCGCCATGTGGGTCGGAGGAATGTTTTTTTGGTGGCAAGGCCGGCGTCATCCCAAGCCAGGCACCAAAGGCAACCGTCTCTGGGTTGAAAGCGCGGAGCCCATCTGCGCCGGCCTCATCGCGGGCGCCGCGCTGGTGGGCATTGCCAACGCCGTCGTCATCGCCTTCGCCAAGCAAATCTTCTAGGCGGCCGATTGGGAAGAATTCGTCACGGTTCAGTGGCCATTCCGTCGCGTTGTCGCTTGGCCAGGTTCAGAAGTTTCCGGGCGACCTCATCTTGAGGATGCAATTGAAGCACGTATTCCAGATCCGCGATCGCCTCATCGAAATTGCCCTTGGCCAGGAGCGCCACGTCCAGGGTCAATCGCGGAGGAACCAAATCCGGATTCAGTTGCAGGGCCCTGCGGTTGTGGGCGATGGACTCATCAGTGCGACCGCGCTGCCATAACGCCGACCCAAGGCTCGCGTGCGTTTCGGCGACGTTCGGCCGCAACCTTAGCGCCCTCTCGCATGTTTCAATAACTTCCTCGTACTTCCCTTGCGCCAGGAAGGCGGCGCCAAGATTGGTAAGGGCATCCGGATAAATTGGATTCAACTCCAAGGCATGCTGGAAATGCGAGATGGCTTCGTCCAGCCGGCCTAGGTTGACATTTGCCACGCCCAATCCGTTCCAAATCGCCGGATCCTGCTGGTTGATCTGAAGCGCCAGGGAAAATTGCTCCTGCGCCTTCGCAAAATTGTTTTCACGCAACAGGACCAGCCCAAGGTTGTAATGCGCTCCTGCGTAATGGGGTCTGATTTGCAACGCCGTTTCGGCTTCATTCCGTGATCCAATGAGGTCGCCTTTTTCACCCAGCTCGCCGGCCAGCAGATTATGCGCTACGAAGTTTTTCGTCGTAACCTTCACGGCATGCTCAAAGAGTGTCGTCGTGTTTTTCCAAACCTGAACCTGCGCGAAGGTAACTGTGGCCAGCGCCGTCAATACTACGGCGACAACCACCACCGTCGCCTTAACCTGGCTGCGGTTTATGGCAGCAAATGCCGATGACGGAATACTCCAGGCGATCATAATAAACACGCCAATCAGCGGCACGTAGGTATAACGATCAGCCATGGATTGATCGCCTACCTGCACCAAACCAATTACCGGAACCAGCATTCCCAAATACCATAGCCATCCCACCGCCAACCAGGGTCGCTTTCGAATCAGCAGGCCTGCCCCCAGCGTAATTCCCGCGAGCACCAGGATGGCCAGCAGCGTTATCGTAACTGATGTTTGCTCGGGGAATGGATACGGCGCTGCCAGATGGACGGGCCAGAATGCTTTGTAGAGGTAACCAACGTACGCGGCAATTGCGTTTGGCAGACGCTGCGACAGCGGCAAAACGTCAATGAACACCACCGCGCCCGCGGCATGTTGGGCCTTAAACGTAACCACACTCGATGCCGCCGACATCGCCAACAGCGGCAATTTTTCGAGGAGAAGCGAACCTAATTTTGGATTTTGAACTGGAGCGAGGCCTTCAGCCCAAAATCGCTTAAGCGGCCACACGTCCAGGAGCAACAGGACAAACGGAAGCGTGACCAGCATCGGCTTGCTCAGCAAACTCAACGCGAAAAAGCCCGCCACCAATCCATATCTCCTCAACGACGGCGCCTCTGTGTACCTCGCATACGCCCACACGGCCCACAGACCAAAGAACGTGCTCAACACATCCTTGCGCTCCGAGATCCACGCGACCGACTCGACATGCAACGGGTGCGCGGCAAATAGCGCTGCAACCAACGCGCTGCGCCAGGTCATGCCGGTCATGGCTCGCAGAACCGCAAACAACAGGACCGTGTTCGCGCCGTGGAGTAACGCGTTCACCAGATGATGCCATCCCGGCCGCAAGCCGAAAAGCTGACAGTCCAACATGTGGGATAGCCACGTGAGCGGATGCCAATTGCCAGCCGACGTTGCCGTGAACGCCCACGCCACACTGCTCCACGTCAAACCTTGCTGCACCAGCGGGTTCTCAGCGACATAAGGTCCGTCATCAAAATTGACGAACCCGTAGCCGAAAGTCTGCAAGTAGGGCAACACGGCCAGAAGCAGGAGCCCTGCACAAATCCATCGGCTAGCGCGTTGATTTACGTCGGTGGGGCGTTTGCGTGCGATCGATGGCGCTCCCCCACGGCGACGGACCCCTCTTTTCCTCTTTGTCATTGTGGAAAATTTTCTCGGGATTCCGCGTCAACGCCTGCCCACGCGGCAAGTTGGCGCATGGCATTCGACGAATTCGCCGATATTTCTCCGCCAGTTCGCCTTTCTTGTCTAGCACCACAGGCCGGCACTCGACCGTTAACACAGCTCGGATTCCACCACTCGCATTGACTGCCTTTTCCTCCCCCAGTTGAGCGTTGGACGTTGGGCGCTGGGCATTGGACGTTTCCCTTCCGATGTCCCGCGACCTGCCAATCTACGAACTCGAACAGCGCATCATCGCCGAGCTCAAAGCCCATTCCCGCCTCATCCTCCAGGCCCCGACAGGCTCCGGCAAGTCCACTCAGGTTCCCCAAATCCTCCTCGACCACGGGTTACTCGACGCAGGCCAGGTCGTGATCCTGCAACCGCGCCGGCTCGCCACCCGTCTTCTCGCCGCCCGCGTCGCCGCCGAACGCAACAGCCGCCTCGGTGACGAAGTTGGTTACCAAATCCGCTTCGAAAACGTAACCTCCAAGCGCACGCGCATCCGGTTCGTCACCGAAGGAATCCTGTTGCGCCAACTCATTCAGGACCCGCAATTGCGCGGCGTCTCCGCGATCCTCTTCGATGAATTCCACGAGCGCCACCTCTACGGCGACATTACTCTCGCGCGCGCCCTCCAGCTCCAAGCCACGGCTCGTCCGGATCTGAAACTCGCCGTCATGTCCGCGACCCTCGACGCGGGGCTTCTGGAAAAATATCTGGCCCCATGTGCCGTCTTGCGTTCGAGCGGCCGGACCTTTCCCGTCGATATCGAGTACCTGCAGAAACCAGTCGGCGGTGACGGTTACCCGATCTGGGATCTGGCCGCCGATGAACTGGAACGCATCGGGCCGCAGACCGAAGGCGACGTGCTCATTTTCATGTCGGGAAAATATGAGATCAACCGAACGATCTCCGCCATTCGCGCCTCACGGGTGAGCGATCGATTCGTCGTTCTGCCACTCCACGGCGAACTGCCGCCGGCGGAGCAGGACGCCGCCCTCGCTCATTATCAAAAGCGCCGGGCTATTGTGGCAACTAACGTAGCGGAGACATCATTGACGATCGACGGAGTGCGGGTGGTAATCGACGGCGGGCTCGCGCGTGTGGCGCGATTTGATCCGCGACGCGGGATCAACACCCTGCTCGTCGAGAAGATCAGTCGCGCGTCGGCTGAGCAGCGCGCCGGCCGCGCCGGACGGACCGCTCCCGGGCATTGCCTCCGGCTTTGGACGGAACGCGAGCACCTCGATCGGGCCCAGCAGGAATTGCCCGAGGTGAAGCGGCTCGATCTGGCTGAGGTCGTCCTCACGCTGAAGGCAAGCGGCATTGACGACATCGCCAGTTTCCGATGGCTCGAACCGCCCGATCCGCGGGCCCTCGAACGAGCCGAGCAACTTCTCGTCGATCTCGGCGCCCTCTCGTCCCAGGGGAGCGGCATCACAGAACTCGGGCGCCGAATGCTGGCGTTCCCCGTTCACCCCCGCTACGCGCGCATGCTTCTCGCCGCGCAACAGTATCGGTGCGTGTCAGCCGTCGCGCTGATCGCTGCGCTCACGCAAGGCCGAAATCTCCTGCGCCGGCCGGATGGCAAACAAGGGCGCGACGACCGCGAAGACGTGCTGGGCAGCAACGCCGACTCGGACCTTTTCATCCTGATGCGCGCTTTTCGCTACGCGGAAAACAGCCGCTTTGATCCGCAGCGTTGCGCGCGGCTTGGAATTAACGCGGGCGCGGCGCGAGAGAGCGCGCAATTGACCGAACAGTTTCTGGCCATCGCTCGCGACGAGGGACTCGATTTAGACACTGGCGAGGTCAAAGCCGGCTCGATCGAGCGATGCGTCCTCGCAGGCTTTCCCGACCAGGTCGCTGTCCGATTGGATGCTGGAACGTTGCGTTGCGCCCTCGTGCATGGCCGGCGCGGAGTGCTCGCACGCGAAAGCGCCGTCCACAGCGCGCGTTTGCTCGTCGCGTCTGAAGTCCGGGAGATCGAAAGCAGTGACAAAGAGCGGCAGGTCCTGCTGACGCTCGCAACGAGGATCGAAGAAGATTGGCTCCGCGAGCTGTTTCCGGAATCTTTCCGGGAGGAGACACGCGTGGAGTTCGACGCAGCTCTTCGCCGCGTCGTCGGTCAGCGCGCGGTGCTCTTTCACGATCTGCTTTTGCGCAGCGAAGAATTCTCTCCGAAAAGCGATCCAGCCGCGCCGCAAATCCTTGCCCGCGAAGTCCTGGCTGGAACCTGTCCGCTCAAACACTGGGACAACACGGTCCAACAGTGGGTCGAGCGCGTGAATTTCGTCGCGGCGGCTTTTCCGGAACTGGAATTCCCCCGGATCGATGAGGCCGGAAAACTCCTGCTCCTGGAACAAATCTGCCAGGGCGCGACGAGCTATAAAGAGATCAAGGAGCGCCAGGTGTGGCCAGTGGTGAAATCGTGGCTAAGCGGCACACAACAACAAACCCTGGACGATCTCGCGCCGGAGCGGATCAAATTGGCCAGCGGGCGGGCCGCCAAAATCATTTACGGCGACGCCGCGCCGCCAACGATCGCCGCGCGAATCCAGGATTTGTATGACACGCCGCGCGGACTCGCGGTCGGGCGCGGCCGAACCTCCCTCAGGATTCAAGTTCTGGCGCCGAATCATCGTCCGATCCAAATCACGGACGATCTCGAGACTTTTTGGCGAGAGGGCTATCCCAGGATCAAGAAAGAGATGCAGCGAAAATATCCAAAACACGAATGGCGATAAGCGTTGGCGTCGAAAACACGCGTCATCTCGGGCCGCGCCTTCTACCGCCCGGCCTTGAATTCGAAGGTTCCCCAGGATTGGGGCGTGAGTTCCGCTTCAGAAGCGAGATCGGAGACAAGACCCGCGGACTTGTTGTGCCAATAGACGCGCTGCAAGGTCTGGAAACCGTTGCCGCGCAGAATGCCGAGATCACCCTTGATCTGTTTTCCCGCGAGCGACTCAAGGCCGAGCAGACTCAACGGCACGCTGAACTCGTATAGGCCGCTGTCGTTCGCCAGCTGCACTTGATCCGAAACGTCATCCACCCGGTCCATCTCCACCGTCTTCGGCGCGCCGATATTGGAAGCAAACTTAACCGGCTCCGTGGTCGTTCCTGGCACTCTCGGGCGATACAACATGGCGATGGTCTTATCGTCGCTTCGCGTGACCAAAAGCCGGACACCACCCGGTATTGCCTCCAGCATCAGGTCGAGCGCGCCGCCCGTCTTAAAAGTGTTCTGCAATGTTTCTGGACGGTTCCGCAGGAGGTTTGGGTCGTCCGTCTTAAAGGCAGCAAAAAGACGATCGCCCGAGACCGCGAGCGCGGCTTTCGTCCGCGAATCAATCTGGGCAAACTCGACCTTCTTCCAATCGTTCAACCTGCCATCCACCTGAAGCGCAGCCGCGTCGGTGGGGATGACGAGAGTTTGCGCGGCCATTCCGCCCACACTGGGGGTGGCTTCTCGTCGTGAACGATATCGTTGCGCTTCCTCGAGCCCCGCTTTTGTCACTCGGACGGTGCTGGTGGGCAGTCGCTGGATTTTATCTAATCCTTCGAGACGCATCAGGCTGGTGTTGCCCTGTAAATAGATACTTCCGTCGAGTGTCTGGGTAATAGTCGGGAAGAACGTCTCCTCGCCCAAACTGTAAGGGAGCATGTCCTGGCCAACGATCGCTTTCGACGCGTTCCACGCTGCTAAACGCGAATCCTTGAAGAGCGTGGCGACGAACAGACCATCAGTCGTAACCAGATAGACCGTGCCCTTGTTGCCGTTCAGGGCGAGCAGCTCGCCCGCCTCGCCTTTGGGCGTCACGCTCGGCCCAAGCAACTTCGTCAGGCCGATGATTTCTCCGGGGCGATCTGGCTCGGGCGCGTGGTGGCTTGCGTGCAAACCGGGCCAGGGGTTCGGATAGCTCCAGCGTGGCACGCCGTTCTTCACGCCCGCAATGCCATAAGGCGAGAATGGCGCCGGGGCGGTGCTGAGAAAGGTCCAGCCGTCTCGGCCAACCCACGCCTGATCGCCGCCGGATGAGGGCGGCATCTGGGTGCCGGTTGCCAACAATTGACCGCGCCCCAGATCGTAGACGGGCACGCCCTGACGGGTGAGCCGCGTCGGCGCGTAACGCATCGTCGAGCCCCCATCCGGCTTGGCCCCCACGCGCGCCACGACGAATGACAAATCCGGCATCACGGTTACGCCACCGGTCGCAGCTTTCTGCATTTGCACTTCGGCCGGCTGCACCTTGCCGTCACCGTTCGCGTCCCACCAGGCGAAGAGAGTACCGTTTCGCGCCGCGCCGTCGCCATACCACCAGTTCGCGCCATCCGGATCCACCCCCCGGGGCCAGCGAGCACGGAACATATCGGTCTTGAGCAGCTTCCAATCATTCGCTCGACCCAGGGCAGCCACCGCTCGGGCGACGCCGTTTCGTTGCATCAGCCAGAGCGTGGCCAGAGGCAGGCCGTTAGTCGGGTGCAAGTTATAGCAGTCAGTCAGGTAGGTTCGCCGGCCTCGATGGATGGGTTGCTGCGGTGCGCCGCCCCACTCGTAAGTCGTCTGCAGTGGGTCGGCCTCACGATTGTAAAAAATCGTGGAGGGCTTGGTCGCGCGCCTTGGAAAGTCCAGCGCCAGCGTCATGCCACCGTAGTAGAAGACATTCGGGTTGCGAGAGTCGAGTTGGCCACCGCCGCCATACTCCGGTCCGCCGTAGAACGCTTTCCAGAGCTTGCCCGTTTTCGTTTCCCACACTGAAAGGCGCTTCGGTTGAAAGTTGTTCTCCGCGACCCACAGATGATCGTTGGAATCGATGGCAAGGCCGTCCGGATCGGTCATGCGCTCAGGATCATAGCGGCCCGGTCGCGGCGCTCCGGGGTGTCCGATTGCACGCAACAGAGGAGCAACGCCTTGTTGTCCGATGATGGGTTTGAACACCTTGACCTGATGGCTTTGGCCGTGCTCGGAGACGTAGATGTTTCCGTCGTGATCGAGCGCCAGGTTCTGCGGGTTGTCGAGATTGGTAACCAGGATTTCCGGCTGGGGTGGCGGCTGAGGCGGCGTGACCTTGTGATCCGGAGCTTTGTCGTAAAGCGTCAATTCGTTGATGCTCCACCAGTGATCATCGGTGCTACCGTTTTGCACAATCTTCAGAAAACGGGCGGCCGCGCGCGGCAGGTCGATTGTCGTCTGGCCCGCGTGCCCTTCGCCTTTCGCTACCGGAGCGCCCCAATTCTGACCATCGTTGGAAATGTAGAGATCGTACTCGCGCGGTTCGTCGCGCGAGCCCGAAGAGTCGAGCACGACCCGCGTGAACTTTCGCACCGTGCGCAGGTCGAGGGTGAAGGTCATTCCCGCCTTCTGTGGCTCCTTGGTGGACCAGCGCGAAAAGGTCTTGCCATCAATGGCGCGCAGCGCTTCGCCGTCATTGTGATCCGCGTTCGCTTTCCAGCCGTCACTCGTGAGCAGTTCGCCTTCATAGGGCCCCGCCTGGACGTACGACTCCCAGTCTATGAGTGAGTAGCGCAGAAGTTTCGCGCCTGACAAAACGAGCAGACGTCCGGTTGCGTCAAAAGCGAGACCGCGCGGATCATTCATCGGGATGGTGCCCAGCGCGCGTCGCCCCTTGCCGTCGACAAAAAGCAATTGATTCAACGTTGGCACCGACACAGCGATTAAACCGTTATGCGCGGCCAGGCCGCTGATAGCCGTTTTCGGGGGCGGCGTCTCGCCCGTTCCATCCGGCGTGCCGGGGAACTTCCACGTCGGCAGCAGCACCGGTTTGTCATCGCCCGCGCCCAAGCGCCCATCATCGGGTGCCTCATCGACCTTGTGACGCAACTCGAAAAGACGCAGTTCGTTTTCCCACGCGCTGGCGGTGTAAGCGTAGACGCCCGGCACGCGATCGTTTCCGGCGTCCCGGGTCAGTTGAGAAGCGCCTGTCCAAATGCCGCCGATCCACATTTGCCCATGCAATTTGTTGCCGTCGAGGTCGAGCCACGCCACCCCGCTTCCACCCTCTGTCACGTCCGAACCGACGATGACTTGCCCGCCTGCGGAAGCGGGATGTCCCTGGCGTTCAGGCGCCTCGCCCGCGGGCACGAAAACAACCGCCGAGGGTGGACTGTGGTTAGCCAGCCATTCACTTGAGCGGTCGCCATTGTTCCACGGCGGGTTGGCCCTTCCGAAATACGGCGCCATCAGCCAGCGCGCCTTGAGTTGCGGCCGCACCAACCCACGCACTCGATAAAGCCCCGGCCCGACGGGCTTCCCCGGCACATCATAGACCCCACGGTCCGCGGCCTCGGGATTGCGACCTAAATCATCCAGCCCATCCCACCAGACGGTATTCTTTCCCGCGGGGAACGGCGTTTCGGAAATAAGATTGCGCACCCGCTCGCCGTGGGCGCCTTCGACCACCAGCGTGACAAAACCCG
>QHMY01000109.1:1138-7331 GCA_003218305.1 Verrucomicrobiota bacterium | reverse complement strand
GCCGGAGAGCTCGATCCCGATCAAATCCACACCCCCGGCATATTCGTTGATCGAATCATCCAGGGCCCGAGCTACGAAAAGCGCATCGAATTTCGCACGGTCCAAGGCAGCTCGGCCGCGAAGAAAGAGAATCCGATCCGCGACTTGATGGCGAAGCGCGCCTCGCAGGAGTTGCGCGATGGTTACTACGTCAACCTCGGCATCGGCATCCCGACCCTGGTGGCCAATTTCATTCCGGAAGGCATGAACGTCACGCTGCAATCCGAGAACGGCCTTCTCGGCATCGGCCCGTTCCCGACCGAGGATGAGGTGGACGCCGACCTGATCAATGCCGGCAAGCAAACCATCACGGCCATGCCCGGCTCCGCTTTTTTCTCGAGCGCCGACTCGTTCACGATGATTCGCGGCGGACACATCGATCTCGCCATTCTCGGCGCGTTCGAGGTGACCGACAAAGGCGACATCGCCAACTGGATGATCCCGGGAAAAATGGTCAAGGGACCGGGCGGCGCGATGGATCTCGTGGCCGGGGTGAAGCGTGTCGTAGCCGTGATGGAACACACGTCCAAAGACGGCAGCCCGAAGATCTTGAAAGAATGCACCCTCCCCATCACCGGCCTCGGCGTTGTTAATCTCATCATCACCGACTTGTGTGTCTTTGAAGTGAAACAAGGCGGCGGGCTTGTCCTCACGGAGCTGCATCCTGGCGTCACAGAGGACGACATCCGCGCCAAGACCGGCGCGCCGTTCGAGACCGCCTTGAAGAAGTGACCCCGATTGCTCGGTAGCGCGGTGGGCTAATTCTCCTGGGAAGACTGGTCCAATGCGTCCACCGCCTCGCAAACACGCTTCCAAATACGGGGTCATCACCCTCCGGTTCCGAAAGAGAAGTCGAACGCTGACCTACGCACAGAAGGGCGGTAACCAAAGCACGGCCGACTGCAACGGCGTAAGCCTGGACGCGCACATCCATGCGCTCTACGGCCTGGCGCTGCAACGGCGCGGGAAAAAGATACTCATGATCGGCTGCGGTGGCGGCACGCTCGGTACCATGCTGGCCCGAGCAGGCCGACAGGTTTCAATCGTCGAAATTGATCCGGTCTCGTTCCGAGTCGCCAGGCGCTACTTTGGCTTGCCCCGCAACGTTGCCTGTCATGTCGGGGACGGACTGGCCTTCATGCAAAAGACGCGGCGCCGCTTTGATGTCCTGATCATCGATGCCTTTACCGGTGAGAATATTCCCGACCACATGAAAGGCGTGGCATTTTTTGATGCGGTCGGCCGCTGTCTTCGAAAGGAGGGCATCGCCCTGGTCAATGTTTGTCTGGATCGTAAATCAGATCCGACTGCGGACAGAATTGCCGCGGGATTCAAAGAGAAAAACTGGCCGGTTCGCCTGTTGGATAGCCCGGGGGGCGAGCGCAATGCCATCGTGCTCGCGGGAGAAGTACGGCATCTGCGTCGCCCGAAACTGCTGATCCCGCCTCAAGCCGGAGCAAAGGTAACTGGCGGGGAACTCCGGGCCATGCACTTTCGGCGAAGACGCTCGGTTTCTCCGCGGAGATAGAGTTGGTCGCCCAGACTATGCCGTCGGCTCCCGCGGACAGAACAGGACTAACACTGACGCGATCGTCCAGCAGGCAATCATGAAGATGAAGCCGCCGCGGAAGGAATCGGCGCGCTGGGTCAGCTCGCCCATGATCTTGGGGCCAAAAAATCCGCCGATACTGGCCGTGCAATTAATAAACCCGACCGCCGCGGCCGCCGCGGAGGCGGAAAGAAATGAACTTGGCAGCGCCCAGAACGAGGGCAGATGGGAAATCGTCCCGATGGCGACGAACGAAAACACGACTAAGAGCAACGTGCTCGAAGGCGGAAGGATGAGCCAGGCGCTCAGTGCCAGGGCTGCGACCAATTGAGGAGCGGCAAAATGCCAGCGGCGCTCGCGCATCCGATCGGAGTTCCAGCCGAGGATAAGCATTCCGAGAAGGCCCGCGACAAACGGGACCGCGCCGATCCAGCCAACGCGCTGGGTACTCCAGCCGGTGAGCCGCTGGAGCATGGTCGGCATCCAAAACCAAAAGGCGTACCCGCCGGAATAACAGAAAAACAGCGCGACCGTGAGCAGCAAGACCGGCGGCTGTCGGAGCGCCTGCCAGATCGTGACATGCGCCACATGGGCTTTGGCCTGCCGCTCTTCGGCGAGGCGGCCAGCGATCCAATCGCGTTCATCAGCGCGCAGCCATCGCGCTTCGCTCGGCCGGTCCGGCAACACGAGCAGCGTCGCAATTCCCAATAAGATTGCGGGCACGCCTTCCAGAAGAAAGAGCCAGCGCCAACCGGGAATGCCCAGCCATTGAAGACCAAGAATCGCCCCCGCGATCGGTCCGCCGAGGACATAAGCAATCGGGATGGCGGACATGAATCGCGAGATCGCCTTGGCCCGATCCCGGTAAACGAACCAGTGGGAAAGATAAACGATGACGCCGGGGAAGAACGCCGCCTCCGCCGCGCCCAGCAAAAAGCGCGCGCCGTAGAGCTCCAGCGGTGTGCGCACAAAACCTGTGAGCGTCGTGAGCGCGCCCCACGCGATCAGAGTAATCGCGAGCAGGAACCGCGCGCTCCAGCGTTCCACCAGGAGCGCCCCCGGAATTTGCAGCGCGAAATAACCGAGGAAGAAAATGCCGCTCGCCGTGCCGAAGACCGAATCAGTCAGACCCAGGTCGCCTTTCATTCCGAGCGTCGCGTAGGCGATGTTCGTGCGATCGAGATAGTTCGCGACGTAGAGGAGGAAAAGAAATGGTAGCAGCCGCCACGCGATCCGTTCGCGCGCGCTTGATCCCGTATCCATTTCCGCGGAAGTCATTCCTTTTGATCGAAGACATTCAGCGCCTTCGCGCGGAATCTTGCTGGTAGGGCGAGACGCTGTCGAGCCGGCGCGGTCCTTTCTTAAGGATGGCGTTGTCAACGAATCGGCCTCATGATTTTCCCATGAGCACGCTTCTCTCTTTCTCCGCTTACCGTCGAACGGGTCTGGTCACTTTTTTCACGCTCATGGCCTGTCTTATCGCCCGGGCAGGCGACGCTCCGGATTGGACCGGCGAATTCACCGACAACAATTTCCGAAACGGATCTGCGGTCTTCCAAATGAGCATCAACCGATCGGGCAACGGGTGGCACGTTGCCTTCGACGGCGCCCACAAGGATGCGCACGGCGCGGCACCAGAAGCAGAAGGACCCGGGAAAGTTTCCGGCAACACGCTGCAATTCACTTTCAAAGACACCTTCGACAATTCAGGAACCGGCACCATTACCCGCTCGGGAAACGACATCATCGTCTCGATCAAAACGACCCACGTCGCCGAAGCGAGGTGTCTTGTTTTCTACAGAGATAACATGCGCCTGAAGCGCGCTTCGAAGAAGTAGGGCTGCTTTTTTCCAATGTGGGAGGGGCCTGTGTGCCCCGACTTCTAGCGCTCCACATCAAACAGCCACGGCCACGGCTCGACAGAGTCTCGCCCTACCAGGAGAGACAGATTCTCACGCGATTGGTAGGGCGAGACTCAGTCGAGCCGTCAGCAGCGAAGTTCATGCAGGATGCCTTGGTATGGCCAATCTTCCGGCTTCTCCACCAAACCCGCTCTCACTGGATTCTCCCGAACGTATTCCCATTTTTCGGAATAACTTTCTTCTCCTCGCAAGCGATGGTGGAAGGGGTCTGATTGAAAACGCGGCGCAGAAACTCCGAGCGCCCGCCGGAATTCACGCTTCCAGAATGTGATCCAAGTTTCGATCACGCAATCCTCACGCGTCGGCGAGCAGAAGAAATGAATGTGGTCCGGCATAATCATGTAGGCGCCGATCTGCCAGCGGTCTGCCTTATTCCATGCTTTCACGAGAGCGTCATGCACGGGGGCACTCGCCAGATTCTTCTTGCGTTGTCGGGAACAAACCGTGACGAAAACGATCGTCGCTTGATTGAGGAAAATAAAGACACCTTTGGATGGGTGACGGCGCTGCTTTAGCGGCGTCTCCCTCCGCGGCTCGACAGCGTCTCGCCCTACCAAGTCAGCATTCGACGCTGATTCCATTCTGGGGGTTTCATCTTTTGTCTGTCGGGCCGTTCGGGGGAAAACATTGGGGAACGCCCTACACCATCGGCCGGAACCGGCCGACCACTTCCTGGAGACAGCTGGCGATCTGGCCGAGCGAGCATACTTCGGCGGCTTCCATCATGGCCGGAAAACAGTTCTCCTCGGTCTCCACGACCGCAGCAAGTTTCTCCAGGGCTCTCTCCGCTTTTCCGGCATTCTTCGCCTTGAATTTTCTTAGCCGATCCACCTGCAACTGCTGTTTGGATCGCGGCGTCCGAGCGAGCTCGAACTCCGTCATTTCCTCGGAGTCGTTCCGATATTTGTTCAGGGCAATGATTGGACGCGTTCCGTCGTAGATCTGTTGTTCGTAGCGATGCGCGGCCGTCTGAATTTGACTGCGCTGATAGCGATTCTCGACCGCTCCCATGACGCCGCCCAGGCGTTCGATCTCGCGGAACTCCTCCAGAATGGCAGCTTCCACCGCCCGCTCGACTGCCTTCATCCCCGGCGAACCGCTCAGCATGTTCATGGTGTGCTTAAAGATGCCGGATTCATCGAGGAGGATCGCCTGGCCGTGCGCGGCGAGACGGATCCATTCTTCACTCGGGGTCGTGAACGGCTCGTCCGCACTGTTCGAATGGCAGGAGTTGGTGCCGTTCATATAGGAAAGCATCAACTCCGCGGCGGTGCGGGTGAGGTTGTTCTTGAACTCCGCCGCGACCAGCGAACGCCCGCTGGTTTGCGTGTGCACCTTGAACATCTGCGCCTTGTGCCCGGCACCGAAGGCATCCCGCATCCCGATCGCCCAGATGCGGCGCGAGACACGCGTGAGCGCGATGTATTCCACGTCCAGACCACAATCGAGAAAGAAGGAAAGGCGCGGACCGAATTCATCCACGGGAATGCCGCGGGCCGCCATCATTTCGGCATAGGCAAAACCGTTCGAGAGCGTATAGGCAGCCTGCTGCACCGGCGTCGATCCGGCCTCGCCGATGTGATAACCGCTGATTGAGACGGGATACCAGCGTGGCATCTCGCGCGTGGTGAATTCCATCATGTCGGTGAGAAACCGGAGCGAAGCCTCGACCGGAAAGATGGTTTCGTTTTGCGCCTGTACTTCCTTGAAGATATCGGCCTGAATCGTCCCGCGGAGCTTTGGCACAATGCCGGGACCGAAGCGCCGTTTCGCGGCCGCGATGTACATCGCCATGATGATGGGAGCCGGACCGCTGATCGTCATCGAGGCGGAAAAATCAGGCGAACCGAGATCGAAGCCGTCATAAAGCCGCACCATGTCTTCCACGGTGTCGACCGCCACGCCGCCCTCCCCGATCTTGCCCAAAATGCCGGGAGCATCGCTGTCGATGCCGTAAAGGGTCGGCCCATCGAACGCCGTGCTGAGACGCTTCGAGCGCTGGTGCGCCCCCAGGAAATGGAACCGCTCGTTGGTATCTTCTGCGAGCATGAGGCCGGAAAACAGGCGGGTAGGCTCTTCCGCCTGCGGCGGCTTCACGCCGTTCTTGCTTCCATTCTTTTTCGACGTGCCGTCGTGCCCATTCTTTTCGTAGGCACCGATTTCAATGGCGGGCTCTTGCAGGGGCTCGAGATACATCTCCCGATAGGCCCCGTTCAAAAACGGAAACTCGCCCGGTAATCCATCGCCCAACAGATAGCGTGTGATATCGCCCGCCTCGTCGATTTCAGGCAAAGCGAGTCGCGGCAACTTCAGGCCGGTCGGCGCACTGCCGATCGGTATCTTCGCTTTAATTTCGTTCCAGCGATCGACCATCTGTTGGCCGAATTTCTTGTCCGTTCGAGCCCGCTTAACCTCGTTCTCAACAAACTTGTTGTACTTCTCGACTGCTTCGACAACGTTTCCTAGTTTGCTCATTTTCGTAGGCCTTTCTTCACCGTTTTCGTCTCCGGACGGGTCAGCAAATCACATAGTTGATCAACGCCTGCGTCGCGATGCCTCTTCGCCACCGTCGCCAGGACACGCTGTCCCCGTCCGTTTTGCTCCACGCGCCGCCCGATCTCGCTCATCGCCGTCCGCGCGCGGTCTTGATCACTCTTGTTCACGACGATGATGTCCGCGAGGT
>QHMY01000109.1:0-948 GCA_003218305.1 Verrucomicrobiota bacterium | reverse complement strand
GCGGTCGTGCTGGGAATTGATCATGGTCGCGCGATCGCCGAGGAGCGCGCCGGCGCCGACCACGCTCGGATCGTGGGAAAGGATGGCGATGCGCGATTTGGCGTCGCGATGCAGGAGTCGCAAGACCAGCTCATCAATGAGCGTTGTCTTGCCGGCGCCGCCGGGCCCGGTGAAGCCAATGACCTTTGTATTTTCGAATTTCGATTTTCGATTTTCGATTTTCTTGCGGGAACGCTTAGCGCCGGCGTAGCCGTCCTCGATCTCCGTGAGTTTTCGCGCGAGCTGCATGTCGGCGGGCGCACCTCTTCGGCTTTTCAGCTTGTGCGCCTTTCCGTAGCGCTTGTGAACGAAATCGACCATGTCCGTAAGCGAGGTGCCCGCGAAGAAAATCTTATCGACTCCGCGCTTCTGCATCACCTGCTGATCGTCATGGGTGATGGTTCCGCCGCCGCCGCCAAAGACCGCGATGTCATCAGCGCCCCGTTTGCGAAGTAGTTTTACAACTTCAACGAAAAACTCGACGTGCCCGCCATTGTAACTGGAGATACCGACGGCGCGCACATCCTCTTGAATCGCAGCGCGGACGATGTCTTCCGCATATCGATGATAACCGAGGTAAACAACCTCGATCCCGTGTCGGATGAATTCGAGATTGATTGTGTTGATCGCGCTGTCGTGCCCGTCGCAGATCGGGACAGCGGTGAGGACTCGGATCGGTGCAGCCATGGAGTTTGAAATCTTAGCGGCAATCGCTTGTCGAGCAATGCCGTTTCAGCCTAACGTCCGCGAATGAGTGCATCGGCTTTCGCCGCGACCACCGGGAGGTCGCAGCCTTTTCTGGCAATCGGGTGGGCCGGTTTGGTCGCGGGGGTCCTGGACATCAGCTCAGCCTTCGCTCTCGGGTATCCCAAAGGCGTCGGGCCAATCCAGGTCTTGCAAGGAGTGGCC
>QHMY01000108.1 GCA_003218305.1 Verrucomicrobiota bacterium | reverse complement strand
ATCCCGCACCCGCGAGCAGGAGGAGGGAAAGTGAAACCTGGGAGACGACGAGGAACGCTCGCAGGCGACTAGTGTGCAGCCCACCGGTCGATCCTTTCGCGCCCTGTTGGAGCGATTCATTCACGCTCGGCCGCGAAACCTGGAGCGCGGGGACCAGTCCGAAAACGAGCGTGCTGCCAATCGCCAGCACGAAGGTAAACGCGCCCACGAAGAGATTGACCTTGATCTTGCCAAGGTGGGGAAGCCCCTGCTGACCCGCTGCGCCCAGAAGGTCAACGC
>QHMY01000106.1 GCA_003218305.1 Verrucomicrobiota bacterium | reverse complement strand
TCTTGGCCAGGTTACGAAAAGCGAGGCGAAATTCCTGAATCATAGGAGCGTCTCAGCAGTGGGTTTCACCAGCATCGGAGGCGTAATTTAGATCGGCGACATAAACTCTGCGCTGATGTGCCATAGAAGGCATCAAGGAGCGGCGGTTTACAAACCGCCGTGAAAAAGCGGGCGTTTGGAAAGCGCCCCTCCTTGATGGTCTATTCATAGCGCAACGCTTCCATTGGATCCAAACGCATGGCAGAACGCGCGGGCAGATAGCAAGCCGCGAGGCCCACGACAAACAGGATCACCGGCACCAGGGCGAAGCTGGGCGGGTCATGGGCCGAAATTCCGTGCAGACTGCC
>QHMY01000107.1 GCA_003218305.1 Verrucomicrobiota bacterium | reverse complement strand
GACGCACATTGCCCACGACGTCGGAATGCAGCGAGACCACGGCCGCTCCGGTAAAATTCAGGTTCGTGTCGGGATATTGTTTCGAGAGCCGCCCGGCGATTGCCGTGAGTTCGGCTTCCGCCTGCGATATTTGCACGCCGGGCTTCAAACGCCCGACCACACTCAGAAAATGCGCGCCCCGATTGTTCAGGGTCGACGCGGTCAGGTATTGCAGGGGGATGACGTAATCTATCTTTTCGTCCGCGACCGGGAATTTCCACTCTGGCGGCATAACGCCGATGACGGTGATGCTCCGTCCCGAAAGGTTGATTTGCTGTCCGAGAATCCTGGGATCGCCGCCGAAAGCGCGTTGCCAGAGCGGATAGGTGAGAAGTACCACGCGATCCGCGTCATTCTTCGCTTCTTCCTGCGTGAAACCGCGGCCCAATAACGGAGGCACTCCGAGCACGTCGTATATCTCCGGGGTGATGGCGACACCCTCCATGTATTGCGCGTCCTCGGCTTGAGCCAACGTTCCGCCGGTCCGGGTATACGCAGCCAGGGCGGAGAAACTATGGCTTTGATCGCGCAGGTCGGTGTAATCGGGAAAGGAATGGACCCCGTCGCGAAAGCTTCCGCCATCATTCACGTAACGCGCCCAAACCATCACGATTTGATCCGGGTTCTGGAAAGGCAGAGGCCGCAGCAGCAGCGTATCGACGACGCTAAAAATGGCGCTGTTGGCACCGATGCCGAGGGCGAGAGTCAAAACGGCAATGATGGCAAACGTCGGCGCTTTAAGCAGGGTGCGGAACGCGTATTTCAGATCGGTGAGCATGGAATTTTATTGCAGCGGAGAACGGGGACTGCGCTTCAAGGAGGGGCGGTTTACAAACCGCCCACGGCCGCAACCCTCAAATGGTCGGCGGTTTGGAAAGCGCCGCTCCTTGAAGCGCCCCTCCATTGCGAAATTTCCTTTAAACCACAAAGCCATCGCGGAGCTGGATGATGCGGTTGCCGTAGGCCGCATTTACATCCGAGTGGGTTACCTGGATGATCGTCGTGCCCTGGGAGTTCAGGGTCTTGAACATCTCCATGATCTCCTTTCCTTGGTCGGAGTGAAGATTGCCAGTCGGTTCGTCGGCCAGGATCAATTTCGGGTTCGCGATCATCGCCCGGGCAATACTGACCAGCTGTTGCTGACCGCCGGAAAGCTGGCGCGGATATAAATCCTTTTTCCCGACAATGTGAAAGCGATCGAGCGCGTCGCAGACAATGGAATCGCGTCCGGCTTTGTTCACATGCCGGTAGGAAAGCGGGATGTCGAGATTCTCGTAAACGGTCAGATCGTCGAGCAGGTGATAGTTCTGGAAAACGAATCCGATCTTTTCGTTCCGGAGGGTGGCGCGTTCCTTGGGTTTTAGAGTGTGAACGGGATCGTCCCCAAAGAAGTATTCGCCGCTCCAGGCGTGGTCGTGCATCCCGAGCACGTGAAGAAGTGACGACTTCCCCGCGCCGGACGGGCCCATGATGGAAACGAAGTCGCCTTCGTTGACCTCAAGATTGATGTCGCGCAGGACGTAAAAGAATTTGCCCTTAGCCAGCGGGTAAAAGCGTTCGAGATGTTTCAGTGTGATCATTGGCATAGTGGTTAATTCTGAGCGAGCGCGACGGTCGGGTCGAGCCTGGCAGCGCGCCGCGCCGGGAGGTAACAAGCAACCATCGCCACAAAGAGGAGCAGCAATGGAATTAAGACGAAAGTCAGCGGATCGGTCGTTGCGACTCCAAAGAGAAGGTTGGCCATCAAGCGCGTAACGGCGAACGCCCCCGCCACGCCGACAACGACGCCGATCACGGTCAGCCTCATGCCTTGCCGGATCACGAGCGCGAGGACGTCCGACCTCTGGGCGCCGAGCGCCATTCGAATGCCGATTTCCTGGGTGCGTTGCGTGACCGAGTAAGCCATGACGCCGTAAATCCCGATGGCGGCGAGGAGCAGGGCCGCGAGGGCGAAGACGGCGAAGAGCTGCATGGAGACGCGCCGAGTGCCTAACGAGTTCGCGACGACGTCGTCCATCGTCCGAACATTGTAAACCGGCTGATTCTGGTCGAGCGCCTGCACTTCCCGGCGCAGGGTCGCGGCAAACGTCGCCGGATCGCTTGCCGTCCGAATCACCAGCCCCATGAAATTCCACTGCGAGTCTTGGGCGTGCGGAACATAGATTTGCATGTCCCCCTCCCCGGTGAGAGAACCCGTCTTCGTGTCGCCGACCACCCCGACGATTTCGCGCAGGGATTTTTCGTCGTGCCCCCGAAATCCCGCCCAGATGGAAAGGCGTTTGCCGATCGCCGCCGTGGGCGAACCGAAATGACGCTTCGCGGCGGTTTCGTTAATGATTGCCACCTTCGGCCCGTCAGCATTATCGCGAGGTTCGAAGGTGCGCCCGGAAAGCAGTGGAATTTGCAGGGCGCGAAAATAATCGCCCGTGATGGTGGAGAACATCGCATCCTTCGCTTCGTCCACCGTGAGCGGCCGGCCTTCCGGAATAAACCCGCGTCCAATTGCATAACCACTCGCGTTGAGCGGAAGATTGACGCTGCCTCCCGCCGCTTGCACGCCCGGCACAGCTTCCAGCCGTTCTTTCAGTTGCCGGAAAAATTCCACGCCCCGCTGATCATCTTTGTATTTCGGACCCTGCAACGACAGGTTGGCGATAAGGACGTTGTGCGCATTGAAGCCAGGGCGAACCTCCTGGAGACGGAGGAAGCTCTTGATGAGCAACCCAGCGCCAACCAGCAGCATGAGCGAAAGGGCGACCTCTCCGATCAACAGGAGGCTGCGCGCGCGGGTGCGGCGATGACCTTCGCCGCTGCGTCCGCCTTCTTTCAATGCGCTGGTGACGTCGAGCTTCGAGGCTTGAAGCGCGGGAACGATTCCGAAGAGAATGCCGGTAAGCGCCGAGACGCCGAGAGCGAACATCAGGACGCGATAATCGATCCCGATCTGCTCGAGCCGCGGCGCGCCTTCGGGCAACATCGACATCATCAGATCGGTTAACCAAATACTGAGGACGAGTCCCGCGATTCCGCCGATCGCCGAGAGCAGAATGCTCTCCGTCAGCATCTGACGCAGAACGCGCGTGCGGCTCGCGCCCATCGCGGCCCGGATCGCAATTTCCTTTTGCCTCGCCGCGCTGCGGGCAAGGAGAAGATTGGCCACGTTCGCGCATGCTATGAGCAGCACGAATCCGACGGCGCCAAGAAGCGCAAGGAGGGATGGTTTTATCTCGCGAACGAGCCGTTCGTGGAGCGTCAAAACAAACACGTCCCAACCTTTGTTCGTCTCGTGAAACTGCTGGGCGAGCTGCGCATTGATGGCGTTGAGACGAGTCTGCGCCTGCTTCAGATCGATACCGGTATTCAGACGGGCGATCGCCGACCACACGCGGTTATCGCGCGGTTCGTCCCTGAGATTGACCGCGGGCGGTACCCAAACCTGGGTTTGCTCCGGGTATTCAAAGCCCGGCGGCATCACGCCGATGATCGTAAGGGGCCATGAACTCATCTGGACCTGTTTCCCGACAATGGCCCGATCAGATCCGAAGCGGCGCTTCCATAAGCCGTGGCTGATGATCGCGACGCTTTGCGGCCACCCCTTGTCGTCTTCGGGAACGAACGTTCGCCCGAGAACAGGCTGGACCCCGAGCACGGAGAAGAACCCGGCCGTGACACCGGCGCGCGGCACGCGTTCCGGCTCCGCCCCATCCGCGCCAAATTGGGCGTTGCCGGTCCAGTAGGCGGCGGTGCTCGCGAAGAGATCGGTTTGTTTCGACCAATCGGTAAAGTCGAGAAACGAGATGTTGCTGTTGGTAATGCCCGCCGGAGGATTTTTGCCTTCGATATAGATGATGTGCTCCGCGTCAGGAAACGCCAGCGGACGGAGGAGAACGCCGTTCACCAGGCTGAAGATGGCGGTGTTGGCGCCGATCCCGAGACCGAGCGCGATCACGGCTACTGCCGTGAAACCCTTATGCTTCAGAAGCATCCGGATTCCGTAGCGAATATCTTGAAAGAGTGTGTTCACGGGAGGGTTATCCGTGGCCCAGCGCGATCATCGGATCGGCCTTGGTCGCCCGCACCGCCGGGATGTAGCTCGCCAGGAGTGAAACCGCGATCAAGATGAGCGTAACGGTAAAGAACGTCATCGGATCAAAAGCGCCGACGTTAAAAAGCATCGCGCGCAAGGCGCGGCTGCTCATGATTCCCAGGACGAGGCCCACCGCGGTCCCGATGAGAACGAGCTTCGCGGCCCGGCCCAGGACGAGCCGCAAGACATCGCTTCGCTGCGCGCCCAGGGCCATTCGCACTCCCATTTCATGGGTGCGTTGCACGACCAGGAACGACATCACGCCATAGATTCCCACCGACGCGAGAACGAGGGCGACCGCCGCAAAGACCCCGATGAGGACGACAGAGAGGCGTCGCGGCGCGATCGAGTCGGCGGCGACTTGTTCGAGGGTCCGAACGTTGGCCGCCGGGAGATCGGGATCGAGCTGGCTGATCTCGCGGCGAATCGCCGAGGTCAGCGAGCGCGGATCTTGCGTGCTACGTACGGCCAGAATCATTCCACGATAAGGGTTCTGATTGTGCGCGAAGTAGTACTCAGGTTTTGGCTCAAGATCCAGGCCTCGATGCCGCATGTCGCCGACAACACCGACAATCGTGATCCATTTCACATCCGGTTTGCGCGTGCCGCTGAAGGTGATCCGCTTGCCTACCGCCTCCTGGTTCGGAAACCATTTCTTCGCGAACGAATTGTTGACGATGACAACGCCAGGACCGTCGAGCTGATCGCCCTCGTTGAAAAAGCGACCCTGCAAAAGCGGCACCTGAAGGACCGAGAAATATTCGGGAGTTACGCCGCGGATCTCCTCGTCCGGAAACACTTTTTCCGCTCTGGAATCACGACCTTCGATTGCAAACGAGCTGTCGCTGTTGGTCCCGCTCAGGGGCAGGATGGTGGTGAACGCCGCAGCTTCGACCCCCGGCAATGCTTTCACCCGCCGGGTGGCTTCCACGTAGAAGTCGGCCACCGGTTTGCCGCGTGGATATTTCAAGAGCGGCAGGGCGACCTCCATCGTTAGGACGTTTTTCGGCTCGAAACCGGGATGCACGCTTTGCAGGCGAACAAAACTCTTGAGCAACAAACTCGCGCCCACGAGAAGGACGAGAGCGAGCGCGACCTCCGCAATGACGAGCGCGTTGCGAAGGCGATTGCGGCGAAGCCCGCTGGTCGCGCCGCGTCCACCTTCCTTGAGCGCTTCGGTTAATTCCGGCTTGCCGCTCGCCAGGGCCGGAATCAGACCGATAATGATGCCGGTGGCGACTGCGGTAAGGAGGGTGAAGAGCAGGACTCGCAGGTCGAGACTCACTTCGGCGAGACGCGGAACGGTCTGGGCTCCGATTGACCTGAGCAGGTCCAGGCCCCAGATCGCCAGGACAACGCCAGCCGATCCGCCAGCGATCGCGAGCAGCACGCTTTCCGAGAGCGTTTGCCTCACGAGCCGCATTCGGCCCGCGCCCAGCGCCACGCGAATGGCGAACTCGCGTTCCCGCGCGCCGGCCCGCGCCAGCAACATCGTGGTGAGATTCGCGCAGGCGATCAACAGCACCATGGCCACGGCGCCGAGCAGAATCATCAGGGCCGGACGCATCCCGCCGATGACGAGATCGTGCATCGGATAAATGGTCGCGCCGAAACGCGTTGCCGGAGAGTAGTTGTCCGGAAAAAGCGGATGCCAGTTGGCCACGATCGTGTCCGCTTCAGCCTGCGCCTGGGCGATGGTCACATTTGGTTTGAGCCGGCCGATGACGCCGTAACTTCGGGAGCCGCGGGATTCGAGTTCGGACTTCGTAAACGCGATCGGCTTCCAGATATCCGCGCGTTCGGCGAACGTTCCGCCCTGGACGCCAAAGAGCGGAAGCGGGAACTCGAACGTCGCCGGCATGACTCCAACGACCGTGAAGCTGCGGCCATTCACCGCGACCTGGGCGCCAACGAGCTGCGGATCGGAGTTGAAGCGGCGCCGCCAGAGACGCTCGCTGATCATGACCACGCCGTCGTTACCCTCGCCGAATTCGCTATCGTTGAAAACACGACCTTTGACCGGAGGCACTCCGAGGAGCGGGAACAAGCTCGGCGTGACGACCGCGCCCGCGATCCGCTCGGGCATGTCGCCACCGGTCAGATTGAAATCTGCGAAATTGAATGCGGCGATCCTCTCGTAGCTGCTACTCTGCTTTTTCCAGTCGAGATATTCCGGCGCTGAGACCGGAATCTGGTCGAGTCCCATGGCGCTGAATTTTTCGAAAAGAAGGACAAGATCCTGCGGCGCCTTGAAGGGCAACGGACGAATCAAGAGCGCGTTAACCAGACTGAACACCGCCGTGTTCGCCGCGATCGCGAGCGCGACGGTTA
>QHMY01000088.1 GCA_003218305.1 Verrucomicrobiota bacterium | reverse complement strand
GGCTGGGGAACGCAGTTCCAGGTAAGGCGGCGTCGAGGTTGTCTGAGCAGCGTCCGTCGCGTGGAAATGTTGGTTGCCTCCGCAAGCGGTCAAAAGCAATATCGCGGCTAGTCCGGAAAGGAGACGCTTCATGGTTTCTACTTCCAGCCGTGGAGAATCCCGCCGATAATCGCTCCGCCGACCGTGCCGACGATGATGATGGGAGCGTAGGCTTTAGTAAGGAGCGCGTCGGGGACGCTCAAGAGTAATCCAAAAACCAGGCCAACCAGCCATCCTGGCCAGGATAACTGAACGCAACCGATGACCAGGCCGATCCCAAATCGGCTGATGAAAGCCGCGATCAGGGCTGTGGTTTTGCCTCCCGGAAATTGCATCGGGAGCATCATGGCCACCGTAACGGCGCCAAAGATTAAGCCGCTGATCAGTCCTCCGTTGAGATTTGCCACAGCGCGATTCCAGCCTGCAAAACACAGCTGCGTCAATCACAAAGGCGTTCGATCCCCGCGAGTTGTGTTGGTTAGTTGGTAGTGACGCCGCGCGGCAGCGTTCAATGAAATAGACTGTGGAATCCCGAGAGGGTTTCGGACGGCGCACGCGCCGTCCCTGCCGAATGGTGCCACGGGCAATCGGGCGAATAGTTCTGTTTGCGCTACGAGAAAACGGCGATCATGCTGGCGCTGCAAAATGAGATCAACCACCAGAAGAAATTTCATCAAGGTCTCCGCCGCCGCGGGAGGGGCGCTAGGGTTAGGACTTGGATCAAACCTCGCAGCGGAGGAGAAGCCGGGAAAACCGTTGCGCATTTTGATTTTGGGAGGCACAGGGTTCACCGGCCCGTTCCAGGTTCGCTATGCGCTGGATCGCGGACATAAGGTCACCGTCTTCAACCGCGGTAAGACTCATCCCGGCGAACTACCCAAGGAGGTCGAACAACTGGTCGGCGATCGTAACGGACAACTCGATGCCTTGAAAAATCGGCAATGGGATGTCGCAATCGACAACCCTACGTCGGTTCCGGTGTGGGTACGGGACGCGGGGCAGATTCTGAAAGGCAACGTTGAGCGATACGTTTTCATCTCCACGATTTCCGTCTATGCGGACACGAGCAAACCGGGCACGGACGAAACCGCGCCGCTGGCGAAATACAATGGCGCGGACGCCATGAAGGAATCGCGCGATAGTATTATCGCGTCGAAGTTTGCGCTCTACGGACCGCTTAAGGCGCTCGCGGAACAGGAGGCCGAGAAATGGTTTCCGAAGCAAACATTGATCATCCGGCCCGGATTGATCGTGGGCCCTCGCGATGAGACAGACCGCTTCAGCTACTGGCCGGTTCGGATCGACCGCGGTGGCGAAGTCCTGGCGCCCGGTACTCCCGGTGACCCGGTGCAATTCATTGACGGGCGCGATCTCGCGGAGTGGGTCGTGCGGATGGTGGAGCAGCGCCAGACCGGCACCTACAATGCGACCGGACCGGAGAAAACGCTTGGTATTGGCGCCATGCTGGAAGGCATCAAGGCCGCGAACAATTCCAAGGGTAGCTTTACCTGGGTTGACGCCGACTTTCTCGAAGCCCAAAAGGTTGCTCCCTGGTCGGACATGCCGGTTTGGATTCCACCGCGAGGCGAAGAAGGCGGCGGCAATCGTATTAGCATCCAACGCGCCCTCGCGAAGGGGCTTACTTTCCGCCCATTGGCCGAGACGGCGCGTGACACGCTCGCGTGGTTCAAATCGCAACCCGCGGAACGACAGGCGAAGTTGAAAGCGGGCCTTTCACCGGAGCGCGAAGCAGAGGTGCTGGCTGCCTGGCATAAGAAGGCGTCCTAACTGGCTGCGTCTTTCCAATCGACTAACATGATGAGCGACGGATAGGGTGGAGTTATGAAATACGTCACGGGCATTGGCGGCATATTCTTCAAAGCAAACGATCCGGAGAAGTTGGGCGAATGGTATCGGAAACATCTGGGACTGGATGTCGAAGAATATGGGGGCGTTACCTTTCGGGAGGGCGCGGCGGCCGGCGTGTTACCCAAACGGCAGGCTTATACAGTCTGGTCACCCTTCGCAGCCGACACCGATTACTTTGCCCCGAGCGAGAAGCCTTTTATGATCAATTTCCGGGTCACGGACCTTGATGCCCTGCTCGCGCAATTGCGGCAGGAAGGAGTCGAGGTAAACGAACAGACGCAAAAGTCGGAATTCGGTTACTTCGGTTGGATAATGGATCCGGAAGGAAATCGCATTGAGCTGTGGGAGCCACCGGAAGTTTCGGATGCTTCGCCGTAGAGTACCCGCTTCCATGCTGCGGAGCGGCAGCGCAACGGAGTCAACTAAATCCAAGTCAAGGCCAGTTTAGAGGAGATAGCTGGCTACTGGTTAAAATTGGGCGGTGAGGGTTTCGAACCCCCGACCTACTGGGTGTAAACCAGCCGCTCTACCACTGAGCTAACCGCCCGGACCTGGCGCATTATATTCAAGTTAAAGCGCGCGCGCTTCTTTTATTTTTCTTCTACGTCGATCAAGTAACTATTCTCGGTTAACTTAGTTACTGGAGTATTCGCTTGCAGTAATTCTTTGCTGAGCTATGGAGGAGCACATGGACTTGTCTCTATCAAAACTAACGGAAGCTCTTTCAATAAGGAACCAGATCAACACACTTGAACGCCGGTTGTCCTCACTCTTTACGGGTGGTGGCTTCACCGCCCCGAGCGCTTCTACTTCAAGGAGCAGAGGCTCTCGCAAGCGGAAGCCCATGTCGGCTGCAACCCGCGCTAAGCTCGCGGCCGCGGCCAAAGCCCGCTGGGCCCAACGGAAGGGCACTGCACCGGCAGCCAAAGGGCCAGCCAAGAAGAAGGGTGGACTCACCGCCGCCGGCAGAAAGAAGCTTTCTGACGCTATGACGGCGCGCTGGGCGGCGCGACGGAGAGCTGCCAGAAGGTAGTCGACCGGTCCCAGAATCTCACTTTGCATTAACGCGAGCGCTCCTGCGGGAGGCTCGCGTTAATTGCTTTATGGAAGCAACCGCGCTGACCTTCTCTTAAGTCTGGCCGATCCAGGTCCTGGGTCGGATATCATCCCAACGTTCGCGAATGGATTCGAAGTCGCTCTCACTGAGCGGACCGGCCTCCACCATTTTCGCGTTCTGACTCCATCTCTCCGGCTTGGATGTGCCGACGATGGCAGTATGGACGCCAGGTACTGTGAGCGTAAAGCGGAGCGCATGCCCGATCGATTCCTCCAAGGGGCATTGTTGAATGAAGTCGTAATCGAGTTTGGTCAGCCGGTCCCAGTAGGCGTGATGATAAGAGTCGATTGGCTTATGTTGCTCCTTCCAGGCGGCGTTCGCGATGGGGCGCTTGGCAATGATGCCCATCTGTTTTTCCCGCGCTTGAGGCAGCGTCAGGTCGAGCGGTTCCTGGTCCGCGATGTTAATTGAGGTTTGCAGGGTATCGAACGCTCCGCATTCCACCGCGAATTTCGCCGCTACACTATCCCCGCTGTAGCCCAGGTAGCGCGTGTAGCCCTTCTCGCGGGCCGACTGGAGAGCGGCAATGGCGTCTCCCTTTCGCAAGACAGATTCCGAGCAGCTATGGAGTTGAATCAAATCGAGACGATCGGTTTTTAACCGCTTTAAGCTGCGCTCGATGCTCTCAAGGAGAGAAGCACTCGACCAATCCTCGCTTCCGATCCCGCGCGGGTGTCCGCATTTGGTGAAGAGATAAAAATCCTGTCGGCGGTGGCCGACGGTCCGGCCAATAAGTTCTTCACTGCCCTGGTAGCACTCGGCCGTGTCAATTACGTTTAGTCCGGCATCGAGCGCGCTGTTCAGCAATTTCGCCACAGTTTCCTCGGCGATATCTTCATAACCGATTTCGGATCCCCCGAAACCAAGCACTGAGACCTCCATGTCCGTCCGGCCCAGTTGACGTCTTTCCATGCTTGAATTGTAGGGCGTTTAAGGAAAACGCCAATGCGGAACGGCGCCAGCCTAAAGGATCAACCGAGTTTTCCCCGAGCCTCGTTCGATCCGCCCGATCTGCTTGGCTCTCAACCGGCGCGCGACCCTATCCGCGTCTTTCGACGATACAATCGCGACCATGCCGATACCCATGTTAAACACTTGATACATTTCCGTGGGATCGACCTTCCCTTTCCGTTGCAACAGTTCGAAAACGGCCGGCACGCGCCAGCTCCTGGTCTCGATGACCGCGTCACACGTTTTCGGCAGCACCCGGGGCAGATTATCGACCAGTCCGCCGCCAGTGATATGAGCGAGGCCGTGAATTATCCCGGCGGGAACGCTGGCCAGCGAAGGCTGGTAGTTCTTGTGCACCCGCAGAAGCTCCTGGCCTAACGAAAGCTTAAGGCCTTCGACTTTCGACTCCGGTTTGAGCCGCAGTTTTTCAAAAAGGATTTGTCGAGCGAGGGAGTATCCGTTGGTGTGCAGCCCGTTGGAGGGAAGGCCGAGAATGACGTCGCCGGGTTTTATCCTGCTGCCGTCTATCATCGCCGCGCGATCGACCACGCCGACGATGCAGCCGGCCAGGTCGTATTCCCCTTTACGGTACATGCCCGGCATTTGGGCGGTTTCCCCACCGATGAGCGCGCACTTCGCCAGCCGGCAGGCCCGGGCAAAGCCGGAAATGAGCTGGCCGAAGACGCGAGGATCCAGCTTCTCCGCTCCGATGTAGTCGAGAAAGAAAAGGGGGCGCGCCCCCAGAACCGCGATGTCGTTTACGCAATGATTCACCAGGTCCGCGCCGACGGTGTCGTGCCGATTCAAGGCAAACGCGACTTTGAGTTTTGTGCCGACGCCGTCGACGCTGGCCACCAGAACCGGTTCGCGCATGCCGGCAAAATTTGGCGCGAACAATCCGCCGAATCCGCCGATCTTGCCGAGGACCTCGGGACCGTGAGTGGTTTTCACCTGGCTTTGAATGCGGCGTTTGACCAGGTTGCCGAGATCAACATCAACGCCGGCGAGGGCGTAAGCTTTTTTCTTTTTGGTCATGCCGAAAGGAGCTGGGAGGTTTCCGTATGTAGAGGCGCTCGGGCCAAGCGCCTATTTATGTGGTTCAGCGCTTGATATAAGCGCCGCTCGATCGCTTGTGCACATAACACGCCCAGACTTATTTCAAGTCAGCAAACAGGGTCGGGTGCACTCCTTCGGCCGCGAGCGCTTTGGAACGGCCTTCGCGTTTTTCCATAATGTACTTGTCGAGTTCGGGATCAACCGGCAGGGGATAATTGCCGGTGAAGCACGCCAGGCAAAATTGGTTTTCCGGCTTTCCGGTGGCGCGCACCATGCCTTCCACATCGAGGTATCCGAGACTGTCCACGCCGAGATATTTGCAGATGTCTTCAATCGACATCTGGTTGGCGATCAATTTTTCCGGATCAGGGAAATCGATTCCATAATGGCAGGCAAACCGGTGGGGGGGGCAGCTCACCCGCATATGGACCTCTTTCGCGCCGGCCTCCCGCAAGTTCACGACCCGGGCGCGGGCCGTCGTCCCCCGGACAATCGAATCGTCCACCACCACGACGCGTTTTCCTTCCACTGCTTCCTTGATCAGATTTAATTTCACCCGCACATCGAAGTCGCGGATGAGCTGGCTGGGTTGGAGAAAGGTGCGCCCGATATAGTGATTGCGCACAAAAGCGTGTTCGTAGGGAATGTTCAGCTCATGCGCGAAGCCGAGCGCCGCGTAGTTTCCTGAATCCGGCACGGGGACGACGATATCCGCTTCGACCGGAAATTTTCTCGCCAGTTCCCGGCCCATTTCGGTCCGGACCTTGGCCACGTTGATCCCGCCCATGATGCTGTCGGGCCGTGAAAAATAAACGTACTCGAACATGCAAAAAGCCTGCTCTTCCGGAGGGAATGGCCGCTCGGAACGGATGCCGTCTTCGCTAATGATGACGACTTCGCCGGGTTCCACCTCGCGGACGAATTCGGCGTGGACCAGGTCGAACGCGCAGGTTTCGGAGGCGAGGATGTATGCGCCATCGAGTTTGCCGATGACCAGCGGCCGGAAGCCGAAGGGGTCGCGGACCCCGATAATCTCGCTTTCGCTCATGATGATGAGACTGAACGCGCCCTCCAGCCGCCGCAGCACGCTGAGTGGGCTCCCGCCATTTTTCGAAGGCTGAGCGAGGAGGTGCGGAATGATTTCGCTGTCGGCCGTCGTTTGAAAGATGGAGCCTTTGCTCTCCAATTCATCGCGGAGCACGGCGGCGTTAATCAGGTTTCCATTGTGCGCCACCGCGATCTGGCCGCGGAAGCAATCGACCACGAAAGGCTGGGCGTTCTTTAAGGTACTCGAGCCGGTGGTCGAATAACGGGCGTGTCCGACCGCGCGGGTTCCTTTTAAGCGCTCGAGCTCCTGGGCGCCGAAAACCTGGGAAACCAGGCCCATGTCGCGATGGAGTTGGAAGGTCGTCCCGGGCCCATTGCTGGTCACGATGCCAGCGCTCTCCTGGCCGCGATGTTGGAGCGCGAACAGGCCATAGTAGGTCAGGACCGCGGCATTCGGATGCCCAAAGACGGCGAAGATGCCGCACTCGTGTTGCGGAATCGGGTCTTTTTCAACCGTTGGGATTTGCCTCGAGAGGTCGGTCGGCATCGTCCTGTTACAATCCATCAAGCGAGCCTAGGTTCAATCTCTCGTTCGAGCGAGAATCATCGCACGGCGCGGCAGATCAGCGCCTGCATGGTTGTTTCCACAGGCGCTACGCCGAACTCCCGGCCGATCTCTTTTTCCACAGCTTGCGTCACCCGATCGACGTTCCCACCCCGTTCCTCGATTGCGCCGGCCACCGGATTTCCCCGGACCAGCCCAATCGCAAACTCCGCGGCCGACCGGCTCCGGCAGGCCAGGCGGACCGTCGATATTTCAATCTGGGCAAACCCGGCCTGATGCAGAAGCTGACGAATCAGATCCGCGTCATAAAATCCAAATGGCGTCTGATAGAAACTGGGCGGGTCGCGATCGAAGAATGAGGCGATGGTTTCGTGTGCGGTTCGGGCAACGGGATTTTGTTCGAACGAATCCCAGGTATTGAAAAGAAATACGCCGCCGGGACGGAGAACACGGCGGGCTTCGCGCAGGGCCGTCACCTTGTCGGGAAAAAACATGACGCCGAACTGGCAAACGACCGCGTCGAATGAATCGTCACCGAAGGCCAGGGCGCCGGCATCCGCTTCACCCCAGGTCACGTTTTCCTTCGGATCGAACTTCTCCTGGGCGAGCGCAAGCATCGCCGGATTCAAATCGGTCGCTACCAGTCGCGCGTCGGGCGAAAGATGGTCGCGCAGTCGCCGCGTCACAATTCCAGTGCCGCAGGCAATCTCGAGGACGTCGTGGAGAAGTTTCGGATCCAGGCGCGCGAGCAGGTCATTCGCAAACGGCTCGAAAAAACAGGGGCCCAGATACCGATCGTAATTTTCGGGAATCGAACCTCCGAAGATGGCATTCTTGTCGACCATCATTCCGCGGCCAGAGAGCGTTCGATGGAATGGTACCAGTCGCCATGCAAGTCGCCCGTGGGCCAGCGGAACGATTCCTGGGCGATCTTGATCGAGAGAAACTCACCGCCGACAACGCCCAACCGCAGGGCTGGCACACCGGATTTCTCGAGCTGATCCAGAACCGCTTTGGCGTGCGCTTCCGGGACCGAAATCAGTATGCGCGCCTGCGATTCGTTGAACAAGACTGTAGCCGCTTCGCTGTGCGAAGCGCCTGTCGACGCGGCAGCGCCGCCCACAGGGCGGCGGCTACAGTCAATTTCCGCGCCCAGAAGGCCGTTGGGATTGAAACACGATTCCGCCAGTGTGACGGCGAGGCCGCCTTCCGAACAATCATGCGCGCTTTGGACGAGGCCTGCGCGGATCAGCTCGCGCACGGACTTTTGCACGGCCAGTTCGCGGGCAATATCGAGCCGGGGCGGCAGCCCCTCTTTCCGGCCGTGGCAGACTTTCAGAAAATGGGTCGCGCCCATTTCATCACCCATCTCGCCTACCAGAATGATTATGTCTCCAGCCGCCTTGAAAAACTGCGTGGTAATATGCCGTTCGTCTTCAATCAGCCCGACCATCGCCACCGTCGGCGTGGGATCGACCACTCCGGCCGGGCTCTCATTGTAGAGCGAAACATTTCCTCCCACGACCGGGGTGCCGAAAGCGCGGCAGGTTTCGGACACTCCCTCCACCGCTTCGCGCAACTGCCAGAAATTTTCCGGCTTGTAGGGATTTCCGAAATTCAGATTGTCCGTCACGGCCAGGGGAGTGGCGCCGGAGCAGGTCAGGTTGCGCGCGGCTTCCGCGACGGCGATCCGGCCGCCTTCGCGGGGATCGAGCCGGCAATAGAGCGAGTTGCAATCCGAAGTCGCCGCCAAAATCTTGTTCGCTTCGCGGACTCGGAAGACGGCGGCGTCGGAACCGGGCGGGACGACGGTGCCGGTGCGCACCATGTGATCGTACTGGCGGTAGACCCAGTTTTTCGACGCGATCGTGGGATCGCGCAGCAACTGGCGCAGCGCTTCGTGATTATCAATCGCTGGAACGCTCGCCAGATCGATTGGCGGCGTGGGTGGCGGCGCAATCGCTTCACGGGAATACAAGGGTGCTTCATCCGCCAGCGGCTTTGCGGGAATTTCTGCCGCGAGGGTGCCGTTGTTCCGGACGCGCATCATCCCGTCATCGGTGACCCGGCCGATTTCAGCGCAGGGCACGTCCCATTTCTCGAAAACCTCGCGGACCACGTTTTCTTGGCCGCGCTTCGCGATGATGAGCATTCGCTCCTGCGATTCGCTTAGGAGGATCTCGTATGATGTCATCCCCGGCTCACGCTTGGGCACCTTGGCCAGGTCGATTTCCACGCCGGTCCCGCCGCGGCTCGCGGTCTCGCACGTAGAGCAGGTCAGTCCGGCTGCGCCCATGTCTTGAATCCCCGCTACGGCGTCGGTTGCGAGTAATTCGAGACAGGCTTCGAGCAACAATTTCTCTTTGAAGGGATCGCCTACCTGCACGGCCGGGCGATCGGCGCGCGATTCTTCGGTCAACTCGCGGGAGGCGAAGGCGGCGCCCGCCAGACCGTCGCGACCGGTTTCGGCGCCGACGTAGAAGACCGGGTTGCCGACGCCGCTGGCCGCGCCGCGCGCGACCTGTTCGTGCCGCAGCACTCCGAGACAAAAAACATTGATGAGCGGATTTCCCTCAAAGCTTTCGTCGAAATAAATTTCCCCGCCGATGGTCGGAACGCCGATGCAATTTCCGTAATGTGCGATGCCTGAAACCACGCCGGTAAACAAGCGGCGGTTCGTCTTAATCTGATCTTTGCGGTTTCCGGTTCCCGCATGGCGCGATTCGTTAATTGGCCCGAAGCGCAGCGAATTCAAAAGAAACTCCGGGCGCGCTCCCATGGTGAAGATGTCGCGAATGATGCCGCCGACTCCCGTGGCGGCGCCTTGGAAAGGCTCGATGGCGCTGGGATGATTGTGGCTTTCAATTTTGAACGCCACGGCCCAGCCATCTCCAATATCGACCACGCCGGCGTTCTCCTCGCCGGCTTTCACCAGAATATTGGGACCGGTCGTCGGAAATTTTTTCAATTCGCGCCGGGAATTCTTGTAGGAACAGTGCTCGCTCCACATGACCGAAAAAATTCCCAACTCGGTAAAGTTAGGGTCGCGACCCAGAATCTTCTTGATGCGGTCGAATTCTTCCGGCGTCAGACCGTGTTCCGCGACGAGCTCCGGCGTGACAATAGGGTCGAGAATGGAAGACATCTGCTGCGCACGTTAGCTGATGTGTCCAGCCGCTCAACTCGCTAAAGTTTTCGGAGTGGAATTCCTGGCCGATTGGATGAACAGTGCGGCTTCGAGATCGGTCCAATATTCATGAAACCCATTCTCCTCAGTCTCGCCCTGGCGCTGGTTTCGCCGCTCGCTTTCGCGCAAACCAGCTTTGACAACGGCGAAACGGAAAACCCCGTCATCTCGGAGATCGAAGCCGCTACCATCGATCGCCCTGACAACGGTGAAACCGAAAACCCGGTCACCGAGAAAATCGCGGGAGCCCTCACCACCACAAGCGGTGCCGTCCAGGCTTATGCGCCAGATGAAATGATCGCTGTGGTAACGGCGGCAAACGAATCGATCAGCTTTTCCATCGGCCCCTCGCCCCAATACCAGGATAAGGCCGGTAACGACGTTGACCCCTCAGCGATCAAAGAGGGAAGCATGGTGCAAGTGACAGCCGAGGACAACGGCGGTCAGATGATCGCGAGCCGCATCGTCATCGATAGTTAGCGGAAGGATCTGCGGTTTTTTGTTTATTAGCGCTGTCATCCCGAGCCGCGTAGACGGCGAGGGACGTCACAAAGGCTCACCCGCTTCCGCGAGATCTTGAGCGTCACCTTCGAATGGGACGTTATCGCCTTCGGTAACCTCAATTGCGACTGCGGGGTCCCTCGCCGTCTGCGCGGCTCGGGATGACAAGTAGGTCCCGCCGTTGCGTTTCAAGTCGACATCGGCTACACGATTTCCATGCCTTTTGACCTGAAAGAGGTGGTGGCGGCGCGCTTGGGAGAGAACTACCAGCTGCACGAGCGTCATCTGAATCGCACGCTGGTGGCGGCCCAGCGCGTGATCGGGTTTGACAAGGTCTATGCCCGGGCGGAGGGCGCGTACCTCTATGATATGGATGACACGCCATATCTCGATTTCCTGAGCGGCTACAGCGTTTTCAACATCGGGCGGAACCATCCGGCGGTGAAAAAGGCCGTAAGCGATGTGCTCGATCTCGATTTGCCAAACATGGTGCAGATGGATTGTTCGCTGCTCAGCGGCCTGCTGGCCGAGGCGATCACCAAACGGACGCCGCCGCATCTGGACGCGGTTTTCTTCTGTAACTCCGGAACTGAGGCGATCGAAGGCGCTCTGAAATTCGCGCGAGCGGCCACGGGGCGAAAGAGAGTGATTTCGCTCGAGAGCGCGTTTCATGGGCTCAGTCTCGGATCCCTCTCCCTCATGGGATGCGAAAGCTTTACGGAAGGATTCGGACCGCTGATGGAAGGTTTCGACACCCGCGTGGCGCTTGATGATATCGCGGCGCTCGAGCGCGAGCTTTCGAAGCGCGATGTCGCTGCCTTCGTCATCGAACCGATCCAAGGCAAAGGCTGCAAGTCCCCTAAGACAGATTTCTTTCAGCGCGCGCAGGAGCTTTGCCGAAAACATGGGACGATGTTTGTCTGCGACGAAATCCAGACTGGGCTGGGACGGACGGGCCGGATGTTTGGGTTCGAGCATTGGGGATTGGAGCCCGACATCATCACGATCGCGAAAAGCCTAAGCGGCGGTTACGTGCCCTGCGGCGCTATTGTCGCCCGGCGCGAGGTTTACCAGAAGACCTTCAGCCGGATGGACCGGTGCGTCGTCCATTCGACCACATTCGGCCGCAATAATCTGGCGATGGCTTGCGGTTTGGCCGCGCTGGAGGTTATCGACGACGAGAAGCTGGTCGAGAATTCCGCGCGCATCGGTGCGCTGCTGATGGAGCGGATTGATTCGTTGCGATCGAAGCACTCCTTCATCAAGGAGGTGCGTGGCAAAGGGCTGATCATCGCCATCGAATTTCATGAGCCGACCGAATTCAAGCTGAAGATGGGTTGGAAGCTCCTGCACAAAGTCGACAAGGTTCTCTTCGCGCAAATGGTGGTGACCCAGATGCTGAGCAAGCATCGCATTCTCACCCAGGTGGCAGGTCACGCGATGGACGTCGTGAAAATCCTGCCGCCTCTGATCATTGGCGAAAAGGAAGTCGAAATGTTCGTGAACGCGCTCGACGATGTGCTGACCGAATGCCGGAAATTCCCGGGACCGATGTGGGAGATCGGGAACAATTTCGTCCGCCACGCTCTCGGCTCGGGTAAATCCGCCGAACGTCGTCCGGTTTCCGCATAGCAATTGCCGGGTAATCGTTGCCGTCGACAAGACTGCCGTCTTTTAGGATTGTCGATCCGTTGAACGGGCGTACGGTTGAGCTGACCCAAACGGAGGATTCATTATGAGCACTGCTGTGGCGGATGAAAAAGAGACGAAGCTGAGCCAGCTCGAGCAGCTGAAGAAGTTCACCAAAGTGGTGGCCGATACGGGTGACTTCCAAACCATCAAGGAATTCAAGCCGCGCGATGCGACAACGAATCCCAGCCTGATCTACGCTGCCACCCAGAAGGAACAGTATTTCCATTTGCTCGACGAAGTGCTGGCCGATCGAAAGAGTTCGGGACTGTCGGGCGCGGCACAGATAGAGGACATAATCGATCACCTCCTGGTCAAATTTGGCTGCGAGATTCTGGAGATCGTGCCGGGTCGAGTTTCGACCGAGACCGACGCGCGCTTGTCGTTCGACATTGAGGGGTCGATCACCAAAGCGCGACAGTTGATCAAACTCTACGAGGACCGCAAGATTCCTCGGGAACGCGTGTTGATCAAAATCGCGTCAACGTGGGAAGGGCTTGCTGCTGCCGAGCAACTGCAAAAGGAAGGGATTCGCTGCAATCTGACGCTGATGTTTTCTCTGGTGCAGGCGGTGCGCGCGGCGGAAGCGCAAGTGCAGCTGATCTCGCCGTTCGTCGGCCGGATTTACGACTGGTACAAGAAAGAGAACAAACGCGATTATTCCGGCGCGGAAGATCCGGGCGTGCAATCGGTCCAGGAGATCTACACCTATTACAAGAAATTCGGTTACGAGACCGAAGTGATGGGTGCGAGCTTCCGCAACATCGGGCAAATCCGCGAGTTGGCCGGTTCCGACGCGTTGACCATCAGCCCCGAATTGATGAAGGAACTGTCGGAGTCGAACGAGTCGCTTGAGCGCAAACTCGATCCCGAAAAAGCAAAATCAGCCAAAGTCGACAGGCTGGACCTGGATGAAAAGAAATTCCGTTGGCTCCTGAACGATAACGCGATGGCTTACGAAAAAACAGGCGAGGGGATTCGAAAGTTCGCCGCCGATATCGTGAAGCTGGAGAAATTCGTGGCAGGCAAAATTGGGTGAAAGGTTTCAGGGTTCAGGGTTCAGGGTTCAGAAGGACAGCGCCAAGCCTTGTTGCTTTGTCTGAACCCTGAACCCTGTTTACTTCCCCTGTGTTCAACGTTGTCCTGATCGAGCCGGAAATTCCGCCGAACACGGGCAACATCGGCCGACTTTGCCTCGCCACTGGCTCGACGCTGCACCTGGTCAAGCCGCTGGGATTCTCGATCGACGATCGCGAGCTACGCCGGGCCGGCCTTGATTATTGGAAGGAAGTGGATGTCAGGCTTTGGGAATCTCTGGCGCATTTGGAGGAGGCGCAAGCTCCGGGCGCGCGGCTGTTTTTTCTGACGACAAAATGTGACCGGGCTTACTACGACGTTCAATTCCGGCCCGGCGATTTTCTTATCTTCGGCCGTGAGACGAAGGGTTTGCCGGAGGCTTTACTGGCAGCCCATTCCAGCCAATTGCTCACAATCCCGATGCAAGGAACGCGTAGTTTGAACCTGGCCACGGCGGTGGCGATTGTTCTGTTCGAGGCGGTGCGCCAGCAGCGTTAGCGACCGGCGCCACGACGGCCGAAACGACACGAAGAAAGCAAGATTCGGGGCGCCGCGCGTATTGTTACCAGAGGGATTTGAATAAAGCGGCCAGGCCGCGGTCTAACTCTTTCGAGAACAATTATGAAAACATTCCTAGTGTTAGCGCTCAGTCTTGCCACCGCCGTCGGCCAGTTCGCCAACGCCAAACCTGAAGATCAGGACGAAGCCAAGCCGACGAACAAACAGCGGCAGGCGCCGGCCAAGCCCCAACCCGCCCCGCAGCCACCGAAAGTTCAGCGGAACGTCCCGCCGCCCCAGCAAATGCCCGTCAATCGGGGTCCGCAACTCAGCCCGGTGAATCCGAATCCAATGCCCAAGGTGCGTCCGTATCCGGACCAGGATCAGGTGAAGGCAGTTCGGCCATACAAGGCTCCGGACATGACGCCGCGCGTTTATCCAAATCAGAACGTAGTTATCACACCCCGCACGCCAAACAACGTGCAGCCGAACGTCGACCGACGAAACCGGAATAACAACGATTGGCAGAACCGGAACGATTACCCGCGGAACCGAAACAATTACTCGCAGAATCGGAACTGGAATAACAACAGCTGGCAAGAGGCCCGCCGGCGAAACTATCGCACTCATCATCATCGCGATTGGTGGAGGAGCCACTACACCCGGTTCGCGCTTTTCGGCAGCGGGTACTATTTCTGGGATAACGGCTATTGGTTCCCCGCTTACGGATACGATCCCTCCTATAGCAGTTACGCCTATGAAGAGCCGATTTACGGCTACAACGATATGGAGCCAGCGCAGGTCATCGCGAGCGTGCAGACCGAGCTCCAGCGCCTCGGTTACTACCGCTACGCCGTGGATGGCGAGATGGGCCCGGCGACCCGCGCGGCCATCGCGAATTATCAGCGCGACACCGGCCTGTCGATCACGTCGGCGATTGACGAGCCGACGTTGCAATCGCTTGGGCTCGAATAACCGCCTCCTGGATTATCAAAGCCGCACGATGGACGACCATCGTGCGGCTTTTTCTGCGCCAAGGTTTATTTGGTTTCTTGCAGCCTGGCTGCGCCATCATCTCACTGGGGTTCATCGCCTTAGCCGGTTCTGTTGGGCATCCAACTCATGAGGGAACGTGGACGGTCGCGCATTGCTGCTAGACTAGAACATGACGATCAAGAGAATGGACCATGTCAGCATCGTCGTCGACGACCTCCCAACCGCCCAGGCCTTCTTCACCAGCCTCGGCCTGGCGCTTGAAGGCGAGACTGCGGTCGAGGGTCCGTGGGTGGATCGCATCAACGGACTCGAAAACGTCCAAGTCGACATCGTTATGATGCGGACCCCAGATGGGCACGGGCGCCTTGAGCTGACGAAGTTTCGCAATCCAAGACTGGTCGAAATCGAATCGGCGAACGAACCGCCAAACACGCTGGGCCTGCGGAGCGTGATGTTTACAGTTGAAAGTGTCGACGACACGGTCGCTCGCCTGCGCGCCCACGGTGCGGAACTCATCGGCGAGGTGGCCCAGTATGAGGACAAGTACAGGCTCTGCTACGTCCGAGGCCCCGCGGGCATCATCGTCGCGCTGGCCGAGGAACTTTTTTGACGCATTCACGCCGCTCAGGTCACCGGTGGCGGCACGATGGCCGACTGTCGTATGGCTTTTTCTGCGCCGGTCGATTGCGCGGGACGTCGATTCGGCCAATGCTGGTGCCCAATGGTTCCACCGCAACTCGTGGCTAATGATCTGCGCCGGTCGTTTCGGATCGGGTCGCGCCGAATCGAGGTGTTGCGCGGAATTTCCCTGAGCGTTGCCCACGGCGAAGCGGTTTTCCTTTGTGGCGCTTCTGGGGCGGGAAAAACGACTCTCCTTTACACGCTCGCGGGTTTGGAGCGCCCGGAGTCAGGCACGGTGGAATTCGAAGGACGGCGGCTTTACGCGGGCAGCGCTTCCGCGCAGGCGCAGTTGAGGAATACGAAGATGGGGTTCGTTTTTCAGGGGTACTTTTTGTTGCCGGAACTGACCGCCCTGGAAAACGTCATGCTGCCGGGGATGATCGGCGGGGACAGAAAACGCGCGGTGGCGGAAGCCAGCCTGCGCGACGTGGGCCTGGCGGAACGGTTCCATCACCTGCCGGCTGAGCTGTCGGGGGGAGAGCAACAGCGGGTGGCGATCGCGCGAGCCCTGACCAACGATCCCGACATCGTTTTCGCGGATGAGCCGACCGGGAATCTCGATTCCAAGACCGGCGACTCCATTATCGACCTCCTTTTGCAGTTGGTGCGGAGCCGAAAAAAAACTCTGCTGGTGGTGACACACGACGCTCGTCTTGCGGAACTCGGAGATCGCACGCTTCGGATTGTTGACGGCCTGCTGGAGTAATCCGGGCAAGGGCGAGCGTCCGAGATAGGGAGCCAGCGGTCGCCGAGCCGATCGATTTGTCGCTTGAATTGCCCTCGCGAACCGCCGAACGTTTTTCTCGTGCTTACAAAAACTTCCACAGCTGGCGCAGGTATATTGGTAATGGATGAGCCGAAACAAGCCGGCGGCAGCTCCAAGGCCGCCGTTAAGCCGGCGCTCGAGACCCAGCCGGTTTCGTCCAAGGCCAAGGCGAAGGCGCTGACGATTTATATCGATGGAAAATATGTCCCGGAAGCCGAAGCCAAGATCTCCGTCTTCGATCACGGTCTTCTTTATGGCGACGGAGTTTTTGAAGGCATTCGCTTTTACAACGGACGCGTCTTCCGCCTGGAGGAACACTTGGATCGGCTGTGGGATTCGGCCCGCTCGATCTGCCTCGAGATTCCCATTGGCGCCGAAGAAATGACCGAAGCGCTTTTGGAAACGATCCGCAAGAATGGCCTGAACGAAGGTTACATTCGTCTCATCGTGACCCGCGGCGTCGGTAACCTGGGCCTGAACCCGGCGCAATGTAAGCGGCCGAGCGTGATTATTATCGCCACGACCATCGCGCTCTACTCGAAGGAGGTTTGCGAAACCGGATTGACGGTGGTGACCTGCGCCACCCGGCGCACCAATGCGGCCGCGTTAAACCCGGCCGTGAAATCGCTCAACTACCTGAACAACGTCATGGCCCGGATCGAAGCGAATCTGGCCGGCGCCGACGAAGCGCTCATGCTGAACGACGCGGGAAACGTGGCCGAGTGCACGGCCGACAATGTCTTCATCGTGAAGCGTGGCCAGATTTTTACGCCGCCCATTGCGGCCGGGGCGTTACGCGGCATTACGCGGTCGGTGGTTTTCGATATTGCGGCGGAGCTTGATCTGAAGCTCACGGAGACAGATATCACGCGCCATGATGTCTTCGTGGCCGATGAATGCTTTCTCACCGGGACCGCGGCCGAACTGATTCCGGTGATCAAAGCGGATGGACGAACCCTCGGGAGCGGCAAGCCGGGCCCGATTTACACCAGAATGATCGGCCGCTTCCGTGAACTGACGCGCGCCACCGGCACGCCGATTTTTGCCTGACCAGAGCGAATGCGCAATCGGCGCAGAAGGTGCTGGGTTATGTCGGGAGTTGAATGTTTCCGGCGATTCGAGGTCTAATCTACCGAGATGTTGTGCGACGTTTGCAAATGTAATGATGCGACAGTTTTCCTGACGCAGATTCTCGACGGCAAAATGCACAAGGTGAATCTGTGCGACGCCTGCTCGAAGGAAAAAGGCGTGCAGGACCCGACTGCTTTCGCCCTGGCCGATTTGCTTCATGGCATCGGCGCCGCCGAGGAGATCGAAAAGGGGGCGTCTTCCCAGAAATGCCCGGTCTGCGGCTTTACCCAGGCTGATTTCAAGAAAACCGGCCGGCTTGGTTGCAGCGCCTGCTACGTGACGTTTGCGGAAGGGTTGGGGAGCCTGCTCAAAGCGATGCACAAGGGGACTGAGCACGTCGGGAAACTTCCCGAGCGCGCCCATCGGGAGATGGAGTTGGGCGATCGAATGCGGACGCTCACCGAAGATTTGGAAAAAGCGGTGGCGGAAGAGAACTACGAGGGTGCCGCCGCCTTGCGCGATCAAATCAAACAGCTTAAACACGAAAAAACCGCCTCAGGATGAAATTTTCCAACGTTATAGCCACCGGCGGGGAATGGCTTCGCGGGGAGGGGCCACACCATCAAATCGTCATCAGCAGCCGGGTCCGGCTGGCCCGCAATCTTCGGCAGCGGGCGTTTCCCGGGTGGGCCAAGAAGGCTGAGCGCATGCAAATCCTGGAGCTGATCAAACCGCGGGTCGAGGAACTGCCGGAGATGCAGGATTCGTTTTCAGAATTGTTGCAGGACCTTTCGGCCTTGGAGAAACAGGTCCTGGTCGAGCGGCATCTCATCAGCCGCGAGCACGCCGCCAAAAGCATGGGCAGCGCCGTGATCATGAATCGTCGCCAGACCTTGAGCATCATGGTGAACGAAGAGGATCACTTGCGGATGCAATCGATCCGCTCCGGCCTGCAGCTCAAGAGCGCCTTCAAGCTGGTCGATAAAGTCGACAGCACGTTGGAATCGAAGCTCGATTTCGCCTACGACCAGCACCTGGGCTACTTGACCGCCTGCCCGACCAACGTCGGCACCGGCATGCGCGCGTCCGCCATGCTTCACCTCCCCGGCCTGGTTCTCAGTGAAATGATCAACCAGGTCATCCAGGCGGTGAACAAGATCGGGCTCGCCGTCCGCGGCCTCTATGGCGAAGGAACGGAAGCGATGGGCAACCTTTTCCAAATCTCGAATCAGACCACGCTGGGCGAGAAGGAAGACGAGATCATCAGCCGCCTGAGCAAAGTCATTGAGACGATCATCGAAAAGGAACACGACGCCCGCCAGATGTTGATTCAGAAAAAATCGAATACGCTGTGGGACCAGATCGGGCGCGCCTACGGGGTCCTGACTTTCGCCCACGCCATGACCTCAAAGGAAGCGCTGAATCTCCTTTCGGTTATCAAGCTCGGGGTCGACCTCGGCGCGTTTCCGGAAGATCGCCGGCTGCCGATTGACGAGCTCTTCATCGACACCCAGCCCGCGCACCTCCAAAAAAGCTCCCAGCAAAAGCTCAATGCGGAAGAGCGGGACCATCTGCGCGCGCAAATCATCCGGGAGCGTTTGCGAGTCTTCCCCAAGCCTGATATTAGTAAAGTGGCACGAGACTCGGAGAACGGATCGATTCGCGAGCCGCAAAACAATGAATAATTTCACCCCGCGAGCGCAGCAGGTCCTGGCCCTGGCGCGCAAGGAAGCCGACCGCTTCAACCACAACTACGTCGGGACCGAACATTTGTTGCTCGGCCTGATCAAGCTCGGGCAGGGCGTTGCCGTCAACGTCCTGCAGAAGATGGGTCTCGACTTGGAGACCGTGCGGATGGAAGTCGAAAAACAAGTCGGCTCCGGACCGGAAACCAAGATGGTCGGCAACATCCCGTACACGCCTCGCGTGAAAAAGGTGCTCGCCCTCGCGGGCAAGGAAGCCAAGGCGCTCAACCATTCCTATGTCGGGACCGAGCATATTTTGCTGGGTCTGTTGCGAGAGGGGGAAGGCGTCGCGGCCCGCGTCCTGAAGAGCTTGGAAGTGGATATCGAACGGACACGCAACGAAATCCTCAAGGAGCTCGATCCCAATTTTACCCCGGCGGAATCCGAACAGGAAGGCGCCGGCGAGCCCACCTCCAAGAAAGACATGAAAACGCCGGCCTTGCGGGCGTTCGGCCGGGATTTGACGGAGTTGGCAAAGAAGAACGAGCTCGATCCGGTGATCGGCCGGCATAACGAGATTGAGCGCGTGATCCAGGTGCTTTGCCGGCGCACGAAAAATAATCCGGTCCTGCTTGGCGAGGCAGGGGTTGGGAAGACCGCGATCGCCGAGGGTCTCGCCCAGGAAATCGCGAGCGGCAACGTGCCCGAATTATTGCGCGACAAAAAAGTGATCACCCTCGATCTCGCGTTAATGGTCGCTGGAACGAAATATCGCGGCCAGTTCGAAGAGCGAATCAAGGCGGTCATGGACGAAATCCGCCGGTCCAAGAACGTCATTCTGTTTATCGACGAATTGCACACGATCGTCGGCGCGGGTTCGGCGGAAGGGGCCATGGATGCCTCGAATATCATCAAGCCGGCCTTAAGCCGCGGTGAGCTGCAATGCATCGGCGCCACCACACTGAATGAGTACCGCAAGTACATCGAAAAGGATGCGGCTCTGGAGCGTCGTTTCCAGACGGTCAAAGTCGAGGCGCCCACGATCGAGGAAACAATTCTGATTCTCAAAGGTCTGCGGCCGAAGTACGAAGCGCACCATAAGGCGAAGCTGACGGACGAAGCGCTCGAAATGGCGGTCAAGCTTTCCGAGCGGTACATCACGGGCCGCTTCCTGCCGGACAAGGCAATCGATGTCATGGATGAAGCCGGAGCGCGGGCGCGGATCAACGCGATGACGCGGCCGCCCGATGTGAAGGAAATCGAAAAAGGAATCGAGGACATTCGGATCGAGAAAGAAGCGGCGATCAAGGCCCAGGATTTTGAAAAAGCCGCGGCCCTTCGCGACCAGGAAAAGCAGACCAAGGAGAAACTCGACGGGATTCTGGCCAGCTGGCGCGAGGAACGAGAAGAGAAGGAAGTGCTCGTGACGGCGGACGACATGATGCACATCATCTCGAAGGTCACCGGCGTTCCGCTCCAGCGAATGGAGCAAAAAGAGACGGCGAAATTGCTCGCGATGGAAGCCGAGCTGAGGCAGCGCGTGATCGGGCAGGAGGAAGCCGTCACCGCCATCAGCAAGGCGCTGCGGCGGTCCCGGGCGGACCTGAAGGACCCGAAACGGCCCATCGGATCGTTCGTCTTTTTGGGGCCCACGGGAGTCGGGAAGACATTCCTGGCCCGGACCCTCGCCGAATTCATGTTTGGCGACTCCGATGCCTTGATCCAGATCGACATGTCAGAATACATGGAGAAGTTCACCGCCTCACGTCTGATCGGTTCGCCGCCAGGCTATGTCGGGTATGAGGAAGGTGGCCAGCTTTCCGAAGCCGTTCGGCGCCGGCCCTATTCGGTGGTGCTTTTCGACGAGATCGAGAAGGCGCATCCGGATGTGATGCACCTCCTGCTCCAGATTCTCGAAGATGGAAAGGTGACTGACTCGCTGGGCCGAAAGATCGATTTCCGGAATACGATTATCATCATGACCTCGAACGTCGGTGCCGACCTGATTCGGCGCCAGACGACGATGGGTTTCGGCGCACCGAAGGACAGTCAGGATTACGACTCGATGCGCGAGAAGATTCTTGAGGAAACCAAGCGGGCTTTTAAGCCGGAGTTTCTGAATCGGCTCGATGAAATCATCGTCTTCCGCACCTTGAGCAAGCCGGACCTTCTGCAGATCGTCGATCTCGAGGTCGACAAGGTGAAGCGGCGTTTGAAGCTGAAAGAGATCGAGATCGTGCTCGACGAGCCGGCGCACGAATTCGTGATCAACAAGGGATACGACCCACAATATGGCGCGCGGCCGATGCGGCGCGCCGTGGAGCGTTATCTCGAAGATCCACTCGCGGAAGAATTGCTCCGTGGAACGGTGAAGGCGGGCGATATTGTGGAGGTGACGGTGGCAGGCAACGACAAGCTCGGCTTTCACGTGGCCGAGCCGCAGGGAAGCCCGGCGGCGAGCGCGAGCTGATCCGAGTCGCGCGAAGGGATCGCTGCGGTGTTGTCATCCCGAGCCGCGCAGACGGCGAGGGACCTCTCACGCGCAGCTCGCGTCACACAAATAGCATTTCGCCTGATTTGTAAGTCACGTCTGGCTTTTCGCGCTAGCGCTTGAGCAGGTTGCGGGGTCCTTCGCCGTCTGCGCGGCTCGGGATGACACCGTTACTTTTGCGCCCCCAACTCACGCGCGAGGGTGAGCGTCCGCGTAGGCTTTCTTCAATCGCTCGACGGTGACGTGGGTGTAGATTTGCGTCGTCGAACGCCTGGACGCTTCGCAGGTCCGCGCCACGATCAAGCAGATGGGTGGCGAAACTGTGCCGCAGTTTGTGGGGGCTGAGCGCGATTGGGATCGAGGTATGGCGCAAATAGCGTTTCAGAATGAGCCAGATTGAACGTGGCGAAATTCTTCGGCGCGATTTGTTGAGGAAGAGCGGGCCGGTTTGGACGTTGGCGGCCGCGCGATACCGGGAGACCGCATCCAGGGCGGGCGCGCCGACCGGGCAGACGCGTTCCTTGCGCCCTTTGCCCAGGACACGCACTGACTCGGTGTAGACATCCAGGTCGGCGACGTTGAGCGATGCCAGCTCACTCAAGCGCAAACCGCTGCTGTAAAAAATCTCGAGGATGGCGGCGTCGCGCAAAGGCATCCAGGCCGGCGCGGCCCGCTCCTTCGGCGTGCGCAGAGGCGCCGCGAGCAATTCGTCAATTTGCAGAGACGTCAGGACGAGCGGCAGTTTCTTCTCCGGTTTCGGAAGCTGCAGTTCGCGCACCGGATCTTTGCGGAAATTTTTTCGCTCAACCAGAAAACGATAAAGAGTGCGAAACGCGGAAAACTGCAGCCGGATGTAGGAGCGGGCCTGGCCCTTTTTCATCAGCTCGAAGAGATAATCGCGAAAATCATCGGCGCGACAGTTCCGCCAGGAGGGGACTTTTTCCTGGGCGCGGAAATCCTCGAGCGCCTGACGATAAGCGATCAGGGTGCGGGGCGAGACGTTGCGCTCGACTTCAAGGAAACGCAGGAACTCCTCGGCGAGCGGGTCGCGGGAGTTACGGGCGGACACAGCGGCTACTCGGGCTTTTCGATGGTGTAGCGGCCAGTCGCGGCCTTGGCGCGATCGCTATACTGGCTCTTGAAGATCGGCGCCGGACTCACCGAAATGAGTTCGATTTTCTTCAGCACAAACTCAGGATAGAAGCCGTTGCTCCCGGCGTCGTAAACGGTGTCGCCGCTGAAACGGCCCCACACTTTGTATTCGTAGTTGTTGTCGAAACCAAAATTGAGCTGCTCCCGGTCGGGCGCGAGCTTTTCCTTTTCGTTGAAGACGACCAACTGCGACGTGCTCCAAGGCTGGCCCGGCTTGCGGACATAGCCCCAGAATTTGTATTGCGGGATCTTGAAGTAGCGGCGCCCGATAAAGTAATCGCCGGGCGCCTCAGCCTGGATGTTTGCCGCGGCGGCCGCGCGGGCTTGCTCATTTCCTGATGAGGAGGTGGTTTCGCAGCCGGCGAGGAAGAAAGTCGCGAGAAGAACGTTGGCTGCAAAAATGAGGCGAAGCGCGCGATTGGTCATGGACAAGTTCCCTTTATCGCAGACCGGTCGTGGGTGCAATCCCGGTCTGATGAAGCCTCCGTCCCCGCCGCCTCCGACGGCGACGTGATTTGGGGTTTTGCATCGCTATGTCGGCAACCGTAAGATGGGTGCCGTGTTCAAACGGGAAGTCCATTTGTGGTGCGCATGAATCCAGAGCGGCGGTAAGGCCGTGAAAACACCATGATGGCTCGATTTTTCATCGTTCTCGGTTCCCCGGTGGTTTCGTTCTTCACCTATGTCGGTGAGGTTGTGGTTCTGGCGAGCGAAACAATTGCCTCGGCCGTCACCCACAAAATCCGGTGGAAGTTATTCCTCAACCAGATCGTCGAAATCGGATTGCGATCCCAGCTGGTGGTTGTGATTACGGGCGCTTTCACCGGAGCGGTCTTCGCCGCGCAGACCTTTTTCCAGTTCAACAAACTCGGGATGGGATCGGCCGTGGGCGCGGTTGTTTCCGTTTCAATCTGCCGGGAACTCGGGCCGGTTCTGACGGCCCTGATGGTGACCGGGCGGGTCGGAGCGTCGATGTCGGCGGAGATCGGAACGATGAAAGTGACGGAACAGATCGACGCCTTGCGGGCGCTGGCGGTTCATCCGGTGGATTATCTCGTCGTCCCCCGTACCCTGGCGATGATCGTTTCGATGCCGCTTTTGGTCGCGGAGTGTATCGGCGTGGGGATCGTGGCGGGCTATTTCGTCGCGATTTTTTTGCTGGAAGTGAACGGCACCTACTACATGGCGAACATGGTACGATGGACGCAAATGCGGGATATCGTCATGGCCCTTTCCAAGGCGTTTTGCTTCGCGCTGCTGATCGTTTTCATCAGCTGCCACAAGGGGCTGACGAGCCGCGAAGGCGCGGTCGGGGTGGGGAGGGCCACCACTGAAGCGGTGGTGGACGCGTCGCTGGCGGTTTTGATCTTCAATTTCTTCCTGACCATGGCGCTCAACATCATCTTTCCCGCCGGCTATCAATAACAGGCTTGGCCGCCGAGAAGGGGCGGGGACGCGAACTGTTTTGCGTGTTGAAAATCACGGTCGGCACGTGGATAATGCGCGATTCCGTCACCCGACGTTTCAACGCGTCTTCCGCCGAACCTGAGTTTGGCCTGGAGCGAAAGGCAAGGGGTTCGTTGCCCGACAGAGTTAGTCAGAAAAACTTCTTATGAAAAAATACTTTTCACCAAACGGCTCCTTCAGTTCGCGGCTCCTGCTCGGTTTTGCTCTTGGCTCGGCCGGCATTCTTCTGGCGCTGGTTGGATTGGCTCTCTCGTCAGGAAATTCCGCCCAGGCCCGAAGCGCCGCGCAGGATCAACGGCACCCAACATCTCGGGCGACAACAGGCGGCAAGATCGCGCCGGAGGTGATCGCGGATACGATGGGCGGCCAGAACGCTTCGATTGTCATTTATCTCGCCGACCAGGCGGACGTCAGTGCGGCCAATGACATGAAGGACCAGGACGCACGCGGCTGGTATGTCTACAACACCCTCACGCAGCACGCGGCGCGCACCCAGGCTAGCCTCCAGGCTTTCCTCACCTCGAGAGGTGCCAGCTTCCAGTCATTCTGGGCGGCTAATATGATCGTCGCCACGGCTGATCGATCCCTGGTCGAGGCGCTCGCCGCACGGGCCGACGTCGCGCGCGTCGATTCCAACAGGCCGTCGCGCTGGATCGAAGATCCCGCGCTCGCGAATTACCATGACAGTTCGGATGATCCGAACGCCATCGAATGGGGCGTGAACAATGTGAACGCTCCGGCGGTTTGGGCGCAGGGATTTACCGGCCAGGGCATCGTGATTGGTGGGCAGGACACTGGCATCCGCTGGAGCCATGGCGCGCTCAAGCCGAAGTATCGCGGCTGGGACGGCACTACCGCCGATCACAACTTCAACTGGCACGATTCCATTCACTCGGGCGGTGGCAACTGTGGCCCCAACACCGTGGTCCCGTGTGACGACAGCGGACACGGCACGCACACGGTGGGCTCAATCCTCGGATCAAGCGGAACCAACCAGATCGGCGTCGCCCCGGACGCAAAATGGATCGGCTGCCGCAACATGAATGTCGGAGCCGGCACGCCGGCCAGCTACACCGAGTGCTTCCAGTTCATGATCGCGCCAACCGACCTGGCTGGAAACAACGCCAATCCAGCGTTGCGACCACATGTCCTGAACAATTCGTGGGGATGCCCGGTGAGTGAGGGCTGCGTCACTGGGGCTGAATTGGAGACGATCGTAATCAACACGCAGGCGGCGGGGATTTTCGTCTCGGTCTCGGCCGGCAACGCTGGCACTGCCTGCTCGACGGTGGCAGACGCGCCAGCGTTCTACGAAGCCTCGTTTTCGGTTGGGGCGACGAATATTACCAACGGGTTGGCGAACTATAGCAGCCGGGGCCCGAGCACCTTTTACACGCCAAACATACTCAAGCCGAACATCTCGGCTCCGGGTTCCTCCGTCCGCTCGTGCTACAACTCCAGCGATACAGCCTACGCCACGCTTAGCGGCACTTCGATGGCGAGTCCGCACGTGGTCGGCGTGGTGGCGTTGCTTTGGTCCGCCCATCCGCAGTTGGTTCGCGACATCGCCGCGACCAAGACCCTTCTGCAAAATACGGCCAACCCAAACATCACCGTCACTCCGCAGACCTGCGGAGGCACGCCCGAGACCCAGATTCCCAACAACATTTTCGGCTACGGGCGCATCGATGCCTACGCTGCGTTCTTCCTCGGGGTGACGCCTACGCCGACACCGATGGCAACGCCGACTCCGACGCCGACGCCGACGGCAACGCCGAGCCCGACAGCGACCCCATCGGCCACTCCGCCGCCTTGCTGCACTCCAACCCCGGCTCCGCCCACTCCAACCCCAGCTCCGCCCACGGCGCTCGGCAATATCTCCACGCGGCTTCGGGTGGAGACAGGAGAAAACGCCTTGATCGGCGGATTCATCGTCAGCGGCACCCAACCCAAGAGAGTAATCCTGCGGGCGATCGGCCCGTCGTTGGCACTCTCCGATAAATTGGCTGATCCGACTCTGGAGCTTCGCGATTCATCCGGGAGCCTGATCAGGCAAAATGACAATTGGCGGGTCGGCGGTCAGGAGACTGAAATCATGAACACCGGCATACCGCCCTCCAACGATCTGGAGTCCGCGCTGATCGAGATATTGCCGGCCAACAACGCGGGATATACGGCGATCGTTCGTGGAGCGAACAACGGTACGGGCGTCGGCCTGATCGAAGCGTATGATCTCGATCATTCGGTCGATTCCAAGCTGGCGAATATCTCCACGCGTGGACTGGTCCAGACCGGGCAGAATGTCTTGATCGCGGGCACCATCGTCCTTGGGCAAACACCACAGCGAGTGATCGTCCGGGCGATAGGCCCTTCGTTGTCCCTGCCTGGGAAGCTGGCCAACCCGATGCTGGAATTGCGAGATCAAAACGGCGCAGTCCTTCGGTCGAACGACGATTGGCGCGTTGGCGGTCAGGAAGCTGACATCACGGCTACAGGCATACCTCCGTCGAACGACCTCGAGTCCGCCCTTATCCAAACGCTGCCGGCCGGTGGCGCATCCTACACCGCGATCCTGAGCGGGGTGGGCGGGACAACTGGCATCGCGGTGGTGGAGATTTACGCGATCAATTGATCACGCAACCTGGCGAAAAGTTTTTGTGAACAAGAAGCGTCCTTCGCACCGAGGCTTCTTCAATCCGCGCGTTCTGCTCGGCTTTGTTTTCGCTTCGACCGGCCTCCTACTGGCGCTGGCCGGCATGGGCGTGCCTTCGAAGGCATCCGGTTTGGCTCAGGGTTCGGTCCCGGTAAGCGTTGGGCCGAAGATCGCGCCCGAGGTGTTGGCGGACACGGCCGAGGACAGGAAGACCTCCGTCGTCATCATCCTGGCCGACCAGGCCGACGTTAGCGCGGCGTATGAAATGAAGGATCAGGACGCTCGCGGCTGGTTTGTTTACCACACCCTCACTCAGCACGCGTCGCGCACTCAGGCCAGTCTTAAGGCTTTTCTCGCAGCTCAAGGCGCTGAGTACCAGTCATTCTGGGTCGCCAATATGATTGTCGCGACGGCGAGCCGCGCTCTGGTCGAGACGCTCGCGACGCGCGCGGATGTGGCGCGCATCGATTCCAATAGGCCGGCCCGCTGGATTGAACCACCCGAGATCGCCAATTTCCAAGTCACGCCGGATGTCCCGAATGTTCCGGACGCAGCCGAGTGGGGCGTGATGAATGTCAATGCTCCCGGGGTCTGGGCCCTCGGCTTCACCGGCCAGGGCATGGTTGTGGGCGATTTGGATACCGGCATGCGTTGGACCCATAACGCCCTCAAACCCAAGTATCGCGGTTGGGACGGCTTCAACGCCGATCATAACTTCAATTGGCACGACGCTATTCACAGCGGCGGTGGTACCTGCGGCGCCAACGCAGTGGCGCCCTGCGACGATCACGGTCACGGCACCCACACGGCAGGCACGACGGTTGGCGACGACGGTGCGGGCAACCAAGTCGGGGTCGCGCCCGGCGCTAAATGGATCGGTTGCCGGAACATGAATGTCGGTGCTGGCACTCCGGCCACCTACACCGAGTGCTTCCAGTTCATGATTGCGCCGACGGATCTGGCCGGGAACAACGCTAATCCGGCGCTGCGTCCGCACGTCCTGAACAACTCGTGGGGTTGCCCGGCGAGCGAAGGCTGCGCAGCTGGGACGCTGGA
>QHMY01000178.1 GCA_003218305.1 Verrucomicrobiota bacterium | reverse complement strand
GTCGGCCGAAGAGGTGGAAGGCAAACGCGCCACCGTTTTCGCCGACGCGCTGCGCGAGACCCTGGCCAAGGGCGAATACAAACGACACGACGAACTGCTCGACCGACTCCTCGAGCAAAATTATTCACCGACCGACATAGCTTCTGCGCTAATTCATCTGTTAGGCGAAGACAAGTCGCGGAGCGGCCAGACCATTCCAGAGGATGGCCGCACTCATCGTCCTGCTCCTGATCATGACCCCTCGCCACGCCGTAGCCCGTCCAGGGCAGAGGCGGGTGATCGCTCCCGCCCCGACCCATCAGCCCGGGATCGCCGAGAACGCGGCCGGGACGACTACGAACGCCCGAGGCGCAATCGCAGCGAGCGCGCCGAACGTTCCGGGCCGCGCGAAGAAGCGGGCACGGTCTCTCACGAGGCCGGGATGGTCCGGCTCGCTTTCAACGTTGGCCGCGCCCACGCCGTCCTGCCCGGTGATTTCGTCGGCGTCATCGCCGGTGTCACCGCCATTCCCAAAGGGGAGATCGGAGCCATCCATCTTCTAGCGACGAAAACTCTCGTCGACGTCGCCGAACCGCGAGTGGAGCTCGTCTTGAAGAAACTGAACGGCATCCAGTTCAAAGGCCGCAAGCTTCTCGTCCGCCTCGCAAGCTAGCATTGCCTTCTCGAAGGCACCTGGTTCCGCGGGTCCCTTTGACGTTGATTGCCTACGCAAAATTTGGCTCAATTCAAAACTGCCGTGACCGCAAGAGAAATACTGGCCGAACTGAAGCCGCTCGGCAGCGAAAGCTACAAGCGGGTCATGTCCAACCATGGCGTGAAGGAACCATTCTTCGGTGTCAAAATTTCCGAGCTGCAGAAGATCCAGAAGCGGATCAAGAAAGATTACCAGCTCGCGCTCGACCTTTACGACACCGGCAACTACGACGCGATGTATCTGGCCGGGTTGATCGCCGACGATGCGCGGATGACGAAAAAGGATCTGAACCGCTGGATCGCGAATGCGACTCACAGGCCACTCGCCGGTTTCACAGTGCCGTGGGTTGCGGCCGGCAGCCCGCACGGATGGGAGATCGCCCTGGAGTGGATCGACTCGAAGAATGCTCTGAACGCCGAAGCCGGCTGGGCCACGTTGCGCAGCCTCGTCTCCATCAAAGAGGATGCGGACCTCGATCTGCCGGAGTTGAAACGGCTCCTGGAGCGAGTGCGAAAGAACATTCATCAGGCGCCGAATGACGTCCGCTCCCAAATGAACAGCTTTGTCATAGCGGTCGGTTCCTTTGTGAAACCGCTGTCAGACGCGGCCATCGAGCTCGGGGAAAAGATCGGCCCGGTTTCAATCGATGTGGGCAAGACCGCGTGCCAGGTGCCTTTCGCGCCAGACCAGATCCGAAAGATCCAGAAACGCGGCGCCATCGGAAAGAAGCGCAAGTCAGCGAAATGCTGAACAGAATTGTAGGACGTCTGGACCGGACGCCTTTAGCGCCAACGGCGCGATTTCATTTCAGCCTGGGGCAACGCCCCAGGAAACTCGCACCTCACACGTCTCGAGCGCTATAAGCGCGATTCAACGCCCCGGTAACAGATGAATCGCGCTTTCAGCGCTCAGTCTGTGGAGGGGGCGAATTCCTGGGGCCTTGCCCCAGGCTACCAATGAGACAGCGCCGTTGGCGCTTCCCGGCGTTCCCGAGCGCAACTAGGGACGCATCTTCCCCTCGTCCCAAGTCCGCCTCGTTCCCAAGTTGAACTTGGGACCGCATCCGCCTGGCAGTTGGACTGCCTTCTCGAAGCACAGCTTCGCAGACCAGCACGTTCCCAAGTGCAACTTGGGAACGAGAGGAAAGCTCTCACGCGAAGATCACGGAGCTCCAAAGGGAATGACATGCTCAAACCCGCAGCCCTCTCCAATCCCGTTGTGCTCCTTTGCGCCCGTTGTGTGAGGCGAAATGCCCTCGACTTCATTCCTTGGCCGCTCACAATCCAAACCGCTGATCAAATTCTATGAAAACTTCCTTATCCATCGCGTCTCTGGCCATTGCTTTTGCCATCACATTTGGCGTTTCTGCTTCCGGTCAAAAAGATCCTGACTTTGTGCCGCCAGGGACCGAAGAACTCGCCGCGGTGGAGCAGGCCAACAAGGCGATCGATGCCGTCTACGCTCAGCTCCGAAAGAAATTAGAGCCGGAGGAAAGCAAGAGCCTACAGGAAGCGCAGCGCGCCTGGATCAAGTGGCGCGACGCCGAAGCAGATCTCATCACACGCCTCGGAGGCAGTATTGGCGGCAGCGCGTTTCGCGTCGATTTCGCCAACGCCCAAACGAAGCTGATCAAAGAACGAACCGAAGTGCTGAAAAAGTATCTCGCGGAAGTCGGCAGCCGCTAGATCTTCGCGCCGAGAAAGACGCGCAGCCGCTCCAGCTCCGCTACGAGCTCGCGTTTGAACACACGATCCCGCGGTGGCTGCCCGGCCACGTAGCCCAAATCACTCGTTAACGCGCCATTCTTCACCGCGAGATTGCCCCAGCCGATCACGCGATCGCGCCAGAGCAGCGGAAGTGCGTAGTAGCCCAGCTTCCGTTTGGGCGCCGGCGTGTAGGCCTCGAAGCGATACACCCAGTCCCAAAAAAGCTCGAACCGGCTCCGGTCGTGCACCACCGGATCGAACGGCGCCAGCAACCGCACCGTCTCCGGCGCCACCGCCCGTCTCGGATTCTCGTTGTTGGGCCAATACCAGTCCACTCGCCCTATCCGCGCCTGAGCCAACCGCTCCCGGGCCCGCTGGAGCGCCCCGGTGATTTCCGCCGCCCATTGCGGCACCGCGTAGCGCAACCGACGCACGTAATACGACAGACTCGCTCCCGGCAGCGGCGCATAGAGGCTCACCACCACGTCCACCAACGCATCGATCCGCGCGCGGCGCCCCGCTTCATCTCGCGGCCCCGCTTCATGCCGATGGGCGCCATAAATTCGGATGCCGTTCTCGCGTCGCGTCACCCGGAGCAAGCCACGGTAGTGCATCACTCCCAGCATTTGTGTGGTCGCCAGCGACGAGCCACCCCAGTAATTCTGCACCGAGCCGTGCGCGAATTGTTCTTCCACTTCGCGCGGGTGCACCGGACCGCGCGCCTCCACAAATTCCAGGAGCAACTTCTGCTTCTTCCGCTCCGCCGCCGAGGACGGCTGATTCCCGTCCGCCGGCTCCCGCAGATGGGGCCGTGGATGCATCAATGCCTGCACCGCTTCCGTCATGAACCCATAGTTGACGAAGAAATCCTCCTCCACGCCGAGCGACTCATACCGCCGTTCCAGATCGCCGGCTCGGTAATCCCTCACTCGCGGGCGCAAAATCAGGTCCTGCGCGCGAGCCGGCGCTCGAATCGGATCGGCCTGCACGAAACCCATTCGCGCCATGGCCCGCTGCAGTGTTGTTGGGGGAAAAAGCGAACGCGCCACCGCAAACCGCCGCAAATCATCCAACGTCACTGGCGAATTCTTCATCCTATCCCTGGTGTAGCGGCGTTTGTGTCAAACGCCGAAACTAATTAGCCAGCCGCTTGGCACAAGCGCCTCTACAACCAAACTTCGCTGAGCGGAGTTGCGCGCCTCGCCAAACGAAAGGAATAATTCTCATGTCCACGAATACCATCCGGCTTCATCGCGTCATCCGAGCCGAGCCCGAGAAAATCTACCGTGCATTCCTTAATCCGGAGGCCATGGCCAAATGGCTCCCGCCGAATGGATTCACCGGCAAGGTGCACCACATGGACGCGAAAGTCGGTGGCACCTACAAAATGTCGTTCACCAATTTCACCACCGGCTCGAGTCATGCCTTCGGCGGAGAATATCGCGAGCTGACGCCGCACGAACGCATCCGCTATGCGGACAAGTTTGACGACCCGAATATGCCTGGGGAAATGGAGGTGACGGTTGACCTGAAGAAAGTTACCTGCGGCACGGACGTCAGTATTGTGCAGGAAGGGGTGCCCGGGGTCATTCCTGCCGAAGCCTGTTATCTCGGCTGGCAGGAGTCGCTCATTCTCCTGGCCAAACTGGTCGAGGCCGAAATCCCGGATTAGACGGCAGCATTTTTCCTGAATCCAAACCGCGGTCTGACCGCATCCATTCCTTAGACGCCATGGAAACTTCATACCCACCACCACCGCCTCTCGCCTCTCCCACTCTCACCAACGTGCGCACTTGGAACACATTCTGTCACGCCAGCGCCTTGCTTGGCGTGCTGCTGCACTTCCCCGGGCACCTGCTCGGTCCACTTATCGTTTGGCTGGTCAAGCGCGGCGACTCGGCCGAGATCGATGCCCACGGCAAAGAAGCGCTGAATTTCCAGATCTCGATGCTCATCTACAACGTGATCGCGGGGATCTGTTGCATCGTCCTGATCGGCTTCGTCCTTTTGCCCATCCTTTGGATTCTGAACGCCGTCTTCGTCATTATCGCCTCCATCCAGGCGAGCGAGGGAAAATTCTATCGCTACCCGATGACGATTCGGTTCATCCAATAATCGGAGATACTCTTCATTTTCCTCGAAGCGGCCCGACCACGGGCAGCGACCAGGAGACTCGGAGCGCCTCGTCCGAATTCCCTGCCCGCAGTGCTTCGCACAGCGATGCAGGCGGGCTCAATCTGCCTTCGCTACCGGTTTTTCTTGGGGTCGTACGTCTTTACCTCACCCAGGGAGGAGGTGCGGGATACAACCTCCGTTACACAACCAGACAAGAATGTGAGAAATGCGGCGGCGAGTAGACAGGTCGATAGTAACTTCATGAGAACTTTCCTCAGGTAATTTCTTCATTCTAAGCCTCGGCCAGTACAATTGCGAATGGCTGCGCCTTGAATGATCCAGCGCTTCTTCTGTCCCCTTATCCGAGATATCCGCGTAATCCGCGGTCAAAATCGCCGCCTTACTATTTTTCCCAGGCCAGACCTTCGGTCATGATCTTCACCTCGGTCCCTGTGCCAAAAGGCTTCACGAAGATCGTGAGCGTGGCGCCCTCTCGCTTCCGCTTGAGAATCGTAGACGCTTCGGTGGACAGGTCGATCCCTTCCTTCGTCCAGCCTTGCGCCTTTAGATTCGCGCTCAGCTCCAGAACGGTGGCCTTTACCCCCAATTTGCTTCTGAAGAGAAGGTGCTCGACCAACGGCTGATACTCAATGTTGGCTGCGTCTTTCGTCAGGGCCAGATCCTTGACCTTAAGCTGATTGGCCGCCGGTTTCGAGTCTGGCTTCTCGTCCGCCTCGTAGTCAGCGTCGTCATCATCGTCGTCGGCATCCTCGCTGGCTTGCGGCTTCGGTTTGTCCGTTGCCTTCTCTTCCGGCTTCTTCGATTCGGGAACCTGAAATTCTTTTGGAACCTCTCCCAGCGGCGCGACAAACTTGAGATTGATCTCCCAGGTGTCACCGAAGAATTCGAGCTCCTTGTCGGTCAGCAGTTCCCCCTCCACTTTGCCGTCCTCGTATTTGAAGTTGTTCGTCCTGATCTCGCCGACCGCGCTGAAACCCTGTTTCTTATGCGCGCTGTGGACCACCTGGCAGCCAAAGATGTTGCCGTCTTCGTGGAGCGAGATGATCAGCGCGTTGCCAAATTTCCCGAAGCCAGCGTCGAAGTCCGGCTTCTTAACCTTCGAATGATCTTTTTCGGTGAACACGAGCTGGATGCTCTGCTTATCGCCAAACGGCTCACGCCAACGCGCCGATACATAGGCCAGCTTCGCCTCTTTGCCGTTGCCCTTGAACATGCCGGTCACCGTCGGCTTCACGTTGGCCGCCGGGCCCGGTGGTTTCTTGACCGTGGCCGGCAGCGATTCACCGGCCGCGAGCAACTTCACATCAAACCGGACGTCAAAAGCGGTCGGAAACATCCCTTCCGCATCCCTCGGCTGGCTGGCTTTGCCGCTGACCTTGCCGTCCTGGATTTTTAGTTCCCCTGTAGCCTTCCCGGCGGTCCGCCGCCCGATCGACGTGTTGGTAGAGGCCGCGCTCCAGTGCGTGAGCTGCCCCGCCTTCGTGAAATCCAAAATGAGGTAGGGCCGCTTGAAAGCAGCGAACCCGCCCTCTTTCTCTTCCTTCCTCGACTTATCGAGGTCCTCGCCGGAAATCGCCGACCCGCTCAAAACCACCGCGATCGCTTCCTCTCCGTTGACCGTCGTCTCATAGGCGAGCGCATGCGACAGGGTGTAGTTCTTATCCTGCAGCATCAACGTTCCTTCGCCGGTTTTCTCCTGAGCAACGAGCGTCGCCACGCCGCTCATGAGCGCCGTAGCCGACAGCAGAAAAAGGAATTTTTTAGCCATGGTAAGAGTTCTTATACGAGCGCGGCTCCACCGTGCCAAGTAGCAAGGAGCGGCGGTTTGTAACCGCCGTTTGTTTAGGCGAACGGTTCAAACCGCCGCTCCTTGGCGAGAGTCCGGCCACGACGCTCAGGATTAAGGATTAGAGCGGAGGGAAAGGCGGGCAATCCGTGGATGAAACGGCCGTTGCCTCCAGTCACCGGTTGTCGTAATCTCGGACCGATGAGTGTAAGGGAAATTCTCGAGGAGTTGCCCCGCCTCGACGCGAGCGAAAGGCAAACCGTCCTCCGTCGCTTGATCGAGATCGATCCAGCGTTGGAAGTGGAAGAAACGCCGGAGATGCTCGCGGCAATTGACGAAGCGGTCAGCGCTTTCGACGCGGACAAAGGTGTTGGCATTGAGGAGGCGCGTCGCCGCGTCACCCAATGGACTTCAAAGTAATTCTCCAGCCGCTCGCGCTGGACGATCTCGAAGCCATCGTTCGGCGTGTTGCCGAAAACGACTTACAAGCGGCAAATCGGCTGGGATTGTCATTGCTCGATCGGGCAGAAGCGCTCGCGAAATTTCCAGACCGCGGCACCAATGTTCGGAGTCGACCGGGAGTGAAAAAGCTCGTTCGAGTTCCCTACCTGATCTTCTATCGGGTCGACAACTCTCGTCGCTGTGTCGATGTTTTGCGCTTCTGGCACGGGGCACAGGATCCGCAAAATTTGCAGCTTGAATAACCGCCGTATCCCAGGAACGAGATCCCTGGAAATCGGTGTAATCTGCGGTCCAAATACCAATCGTGCCTCGACAGGGCGAGGCGGCTACAGCGCTCGAGCACGAGCACGATTAGGGACTCGAGCGGAGGGGAAGAGTGAAGTGAAAGGTGCTGCCTTCGCCGAGCTTCGAATCGACCCAGATTCTTCCAGGGTGTTCTTCGACCATCATTTTCGCGATGTAGAGGCCAAGTCCAATCCCGCGACGATCCTGGCTATTGATCTGGGAGAACCGCTCAAAGATGGTTCCGATCTTCTCGGGTGCGATGCCCGGGCCGGTGTCGCTGACTGAAACCCGCACCTCTTTATTTCCTGCACCCGTTAACGAGCAGCTCACGCTGATTTGGCCTTTGGCCGGAGTAAACTTGATGGCGTTTCCGATCAGATTCGACAGGACCTGCACGACGCGGCTGCGATCGCAAACCACGTCACCACACCCAGCTTCGGATTTTGCGGTCAAGGTTATCTGTTTGGAAGCGGCATCTCGTTGGAAATCCCCGACGGCTTCCTTAATGATTTCACCAACGTTATGTTTTTCGTAGTGGAGGACCAGCTTGCCGATGGCAATTCTTTCGATGTCGAGCAAGTCTTGAATCAGTCGGAGCATTTCGCCCGCGCTTCGATTGATGGAGGCGGCAATCTGTTTCACTTCCTTCGAATCGCCGGGCTCTTCCAATAGATACTGCGCTGCCATGGAGATGTGGCTGAGAGGATTTCTCAAATCATGGCTGACGATAGCCAGAAATTCTTCCCGGGTCGTGAGAGCCGTCTGGGTTTTGCGGTGGCTCTCTTGTTCCTGGGATAGCAAATCGGCGGAAGACCTGGCGGAGGCCTGATGATGGGTTCGGCCCATTTCAGTGGCGGCATCAGTGCGGAATCGTTCGGCGTCGATGGCTTCATCCGAGGTGGCCCGTTCGACCCGCAGTCTTTCGTCGCCTTCAGCCTGTTGTTCGGCACCGCTTCGGCCCATGTCGGCTCGCCCAAGATCACGCGAAGCGTCGGAGTCGCTCCGGCTTTGCCGTTTGGCCTTGTCGGCTACCACTCGTTCCGCATCCCGATTGGCGTCAGCCTGGTGCTCGGACGCTGAGTGCGAAGCGCGTTTCCCAGAAGATTCTTTCCCGAGTGCCATTTTGTTTTCGTCTGCTCAGCGAGAGAGAACGGGCGGATTATAGCAATGGATTACGGGTTCATCCAGCGAATAGAGCTCGTCAAACTGCGCGCAAATTGCCGGTGGTGGATGCGAGTGTGCCGCTTTAACAATGTGGAAGGGGCCTTTGCGCCCCGACATCCTCATCGGAAAGGCAAAGCCAGAGATGTCTCAACTTTCCACGATGTGACAAACAAGCGTCGGGACGCAAAGGTCCCTCCCACATTGGAGCGGGCCCGCATTTCGCGGTCGCGAAAAGGCTTTGATCAATCGGTCGCCAATGAGCAAACATCCGGTTTGATGTCGCTCTCGCTCCAGCTCGGGCTTGCTTACTTCGCTTCCGAAGTGCTGCTCACGATGACACGGCGCTCGCGCAGCCGGACCGGGACCAGGCAGGACCGGAGCACGCTTGGCGTACTATGGATCGTAATCATGGCGAGCATCACAATGGGAGTCTACGTCGCCGGGCGTTGGCCTGCGGCGCGACTGCCGTATGGACAATTGCTTGCCGTGGTAGGAGTAGTCCTGTTTGTCGCCGGACTCGCCCTGCGCTGGTGGGCCATCATCACTCTCGGCCGCTTTTTTACCGTGGACGTGGTGATCGAAAAAGACCACGAGGTGGTTGAGCGCGGACCGTTTCGCCTGGTGCGCCATCCCTCCTACACCGGGGTGTTGCTGGCTTTCGTCGGCTACGGTTTGACGCTCCGCAACTGGGCGGCCCTGCTCGTCACCATCGTACCGATCTTCGCGGCCTTTATTCGCCGAATGAATGTGGAGGAAGAAGCGCTCTCGCAAGCGCTCGGGGCGCGGTATGCGAATTACATGGGGCGGACCAAACGGTTGGTCCCGTTTGTGTATTGAGGCGAGGGAGTCGATCACGAGCACGAGCAGGAGCACGAGAACGATAGAAAATCCGAGATGACGCTGTCCCGAATTCCGAAGCCTCTCCTCGCCTGGGCGATCACCCTGCTCGCTCTCGGCGCGATCGCGGTCGCGATTCGGGCGGTAGCGCCGGCCTATGCGACCGTGAGGGCGGGACGAGCCGACGCGGGCTATCTCGAATCGAGTGATTGCCGGAAATGTCACGAGACCAATTACGCGAGCTGGCACGCCACGTTTCATCGCACCATGACGCAGGAAGCAGGACCCGAGAGCATCGTGGGCGATTTCGAACACGACAACACTCTTACCTATCAGGGCGTTCGCTCCGAGATGAGGCGAGAGAATGGCGCTTACTGGATGAAGTTCACCGGTGTCGATGGAAAGACCCAGCAACACGAAATCGTGCGCACCGTGGGTTGGCGGCGAATCCAGCAATATCTAACGAAGACCGGCGATACCTGGTCCCGCCTGCCCATCGCCTACGACCTGGTCCACCGCCGCTGGATGCACCTGAATGGCTCGTTCTTTTTTCCCGACGGAACCAATTACACCCAGCACGTGGCGGAGTGGAATGTGAACTGCGTCTTCTGCCACAACGTGAAGGCTCAGCCCGGCCTGAATTGGGACAACAGAACGTGGAAGACAGAGGTGGCCGAACTGGGCATCGCCTGTGGCGCCTGTCACGGGCCGGCGGGCGAACATGCGCAGCGCGCGCTTTCTCCCGTGACCCGCTACCGCTGGCAATGGAAAGATCAGAGCGCCCCGGCCCGCTCGGTCGTTCATCCGGCCAAGCTCGACTCGGACCGGGCGGCGATGGTCTGCGGACATTGCCACGGCCAGCGGATTCCAGAGCCGCCCATTCGGATCCGGCCAATCATGAGCGTGGGCGATCCGTACGATCCGGGAAAGAACCTGCGCGAGTTCTACAAGCCGGTGCAACGCGAAGACAAAGTGGTGTCGTCCGAAGGGCCACATGGAGAAAAAATCGACTTCAGCTTTGCCACTCGTTTCTGGCCGGACGGCTCGCCCCGCCTGACCGCCTACGAATATCAGGGCCTGACGCGCTCGAAATGTTTTACGGCGGGCAAGCCTGGCTCCCGCATCACCTGTATCTCGTGCCACTCCATGCACGGTGGAGATCCGCGCGGGCAATTAACGGAGAAGATGAAAACGAACGCGGCCTGCAATCAATGCCACGATAAATTCGCGCAACCGGCGCAACTGGTCGCGCACACCAAACATTCCGCCGAATCGGCCGGCAGCCTTTGCTTCAACTGCCATATGCCACGGATCGTCTATGGCATCATGGCCGCGCACCGAACCCATGACATTACCAACCCGCAACCGGAAGAGACCATCCGTTCCGGCAAACCGAACGCCTGCAGTCAGTGCCATTTCGATTGGTCGGCCAATCGCGTCATGGCCGAGACGAAACGCCTCTGGCCCGACACCTACAAAGGAACCACGCCGGGCGACCAGCGTTTCGACGAACCCGAAGGGCAACGCTCACTTTTCGCAGGCGACGCTGTCACGCGAGCGTTGACCGCGGCCGCGATGACGCCCGCCACGGACGCAACGGGTCCGTTACTCCTGGAAGCAATGCAGGACACGTATCCGATCGTGCGGTATTTCGCAGCTAATGCCCTCGCGGCCCAGCATCCGACCCTGCCCAAGCCCGACTACCTGGCTCCCGCCAATGCGCGCGAGTCAACTCTGCAAACGTGGGATCCACTCTGGCCCGCGGGGTTGCGGCAGACCGCGCGCGAGGCGCGGGAAAGATTGACCGCACAGCGGTCCGAGAGCGATGTCGAAGTCGGAGAATAAGCTCGCCTCCCGGCGCCCCGGCGGTTCTCCTTCTGCGTCGATGCCCTCTCCATCTTATCCTGCCGCAGGCTTGATTCGCCAGGGCTGGATCTCGCTGGCGCTCTGGATCGCGTTCGGCATTCTCATCGAGGGTTTTAATGGCTTTCGCTCCCCCGCCTATCTCGACGATGCAGTGCGCCGCGAAATGTTTCGGCTGGCCCACGCGCATGGCACGCTCTTGAACCTGGTGTTACTCGGCGCGGCCATCTCTGCGCGGCTCGACTTGATCCGACTCGGTCGCATGGCATCGCTCGGATTATGTTCCGCGGCCGTGTTGCTGCCGGCTGGTTTCCTCTTCGCCGGTCTGTGGCATCTCAAGGACGAACCCGGGCCCGCCATTCTGCTGGTGCCGGTGGGCGCGGTCCTCCTGCTCGTTACCGTAATCTATATCAGTCTGACCTTGCCGCGGCGGCGGTGAGTCGGCGATTCCGAGCCGTGAGAAAAGTATTCGAACATCCCGCTTTCCACGAAGTGGGGCATTGCGAATCGCTTCTGAATAGTCACGGAATCGCCACGACCATTAAGAATCAAAACGTCTCGTCGCTCAGCGGCGAAGTCCCCTACGCGGCGGCGTTTCCTGAATTGTGGGTCCTGGATGACAGCGTTTACGAGCAGGCCATTGCTCTCCTGCGAGACTACCATGACACCGCCACGCAGAACGCGAACCGCCCAGAGTGGAGATGCTCGAATTGCCGGGAGGCCGTTCCGGGCCCGTTTGATTCATGCTGGCATTGTGGACATGAGAAGGACGTGGCCCCTTGAGCCGGGATTTCGAGGAACTGGATTACTGCGAGACACCGTTCGGCGCGGTCTCGCTGCGACGGAGGCGGATGCTTTCGTTAGGCGGCGTCGAGGTTTACGAAGTGAAGCTCGGGGACGCGTTCTTGATGTCGAGTCTGTTTCATGAGGTGGAAGTCGCGCTCGCTCATTTGGGATTGGCCGACCTGGACGGAACGCACTGGGATGTCGTCGTGGGCGGACTCGGACTCGGGTATACGGCCAGAGCGGCGCTCGAGCATCACGAGGTGGCCTCGCTGATGATCGTGGACGCCTTGAAGCCGGTGATCGAATGGCATGAGCGCGGCCTGGTTCCGCTCGGCGAAAAGCTCACGAGCGATCCGCGCAGCCGAATGGTGCATGCCGACTTCTTCGCATGCGCGCAATCGGCGGAGGCCGGCGGTTTCACGCTGTATTGCTGGATATCGATCACTCACCGCGGAATTTGCTGCACCCGCAAAACGCGTCGTTCTACCAAACCGCTGGGCTGCGCGCGCTCGCTGCGCACCTTTATCCGGGCGGCGTCTTCGCGCTCTGGTCGGACGACCCGCCGGACGAAGAATTTCTGGGGATGCTCGACACCGCTTTCGCGACTTCGCGTGCGCATGTCGTCACGTTTCCCAATCCGCTGCTCGAGAGCGAATCAGCCAGCACCGTCTACGTCGCCCGCAAAGCCGGTGATTGATAAATGTGGGAGGGCCTATGTGCCGCGACCTTTCCTGATAGAAAAACGGGAGTCGGGGCACTGAGGCCCCTCCCACATTGAACAGAGCTGGCACGTCAGTCAGAGGCGGTCGTGATTTTGGCCGAAGGTGATGGCGAGTTGGCCGTGAGCGCTGGCACGCCGCCTTCGAGCCGAGCCGAAATCTCGATGGGCCGCTTCGATGTGGAATCAGCGGAATGGGCTTGCTGCGTTTGGCCCGAAATCCAGATGACGATCGCGGCGACGACCAGCATTGGCCTCAAGAGTCGAAAGAATCGGCGCATCGTGTCCTTCATGGTCGTCCGAATGAGACGCCGCCAATCTTGGATTTTGTCTGCAGGCCCGCCGGGACAGGCCTCTGATTTTCTCCTTTATCCGATTTTCGGGTTTCGCTAACCTGCTGCGGATGAGTGGCGAATCCGCCGAAAAGGGCCTGGATGCTACGACGCGAGACTTTGCCAACGGGCAAAAAGTCTTTAATCGCTACACTCTGATCAAGACCCTGGGCCGCGGCGGCATGGGCGTGGTCTGGCTGGCCCGCGATGAGGAGCTCGAGCGCAATGTCGCGCTCAAGTTCCTGCCCGAGCTGATCGTGCACGACCGCGCGGTGCTGGGCGACATGAAGCGCGAAACGCGGCGCAGCCTCGACCTGACCCATAAGAACATCGTCCGCATTTACGATTTTGTGCACAGCGAACAATCAGGCTGCATCTCGATGGAATACGTCGATGGCGACACTCTTTCCAATTTGCGCGCGGACAGGCCGCACAAGGTGTTTGAGCCGCACGATTTGAAGGACTGGACGAGCCAGCTCTGCGACGCGCTGGACTATGCGCATAATCACGCCCGGATCATTCACCGTGATCTGAAACCGGCCAACCTGATGGTAAACACGCGCGGCGACCTCAAGGTCTCGGATTTCGGGATCTCGCGCAGTCTGAGCGATTCGGTCAGCATGCTCACGATGGAACAGGGACGAAGCGGCACCCTGGTCTTCATGAGCCCGCAACAGCTCGATGGCGAGCGCGGCAGTCACCTTGACGACATTTATTCCTTCGGTGCCACCGTTTACGAACTCCTGACCAGCAAACCGCCCTTTTCCTCCGGCAACGTCGATCGACAGATTCGCGAAAAAATTCCGCCGCTGATGTCGGCGCGCCGCCAGGAGCTGGAAGTCGAGGGCGAGCCCATCGATGAGA
>QHMY01000177.1 GCA_003218305.1 Verrucomicrobiota bacterium | reverse complement strand
AAGCAAATTTCATCGCGCCGTATCTCACTGCGCACGCGCCCGGTTTCTAGCACCCGCAGGGTGCGCCGGAATGTAGCCCGGAGCGAGCGCAGCGAGCTCCGGGAAATCTAGATCTAACACGCCCAAGCCCCGGAAGGGGCGACGGGAAATAGCGTCCGAGCAACATCGGCGTATCCGCGCATGATGTCCGTCACCCCTATTCAGGGGTTCGGAAACTCTTTCTCGATTTCCCGGAGTTCCGCTTCGCTGCACTCCGGGCTACACTCCGTTGCGCCTCCGGCGCTTTCCACAGCGCTCCAAAAGCACATTTCCCGATGTCGTGACGCCGTTTGGGCGGCTCGGAATGACAACAAGCGCGGAAATTCGCTGCCGGAATTCTGTCCTTGTTTTTGTAGTTCACCGACGCGTGAGTTGCGCATGTCTCCCACGCCTCGCGCCAGAAGGAACAATCGGTCGTGACTGCAAAAGGCGAAGCCGATTACGTCCTGGGAACGAACGACGAGGAGGTCGATCGGCTCGGCTTGCAACACCGGGTCTGGCGACCGGTCGTGACCGAATGCTGGCAGCGCGTCGGAATCACGCATGGCTGGCGCATGCTCGACGTCGGCGCCGGCCCCGGATACGCCACGGCTGACCTGGCGGAGATTGTCGGGCCGACCGGCTCGGTCCTGGGTATTGAACGTTCGGCCCGTTTCCTCGAGGCAGCGCGGGAAAGATGCCGCCGGCGCGGTTTGGCCAACGTGGAGTTTCGCGAAGCAGATTTGATGGAAATCTCGTTAGGCCAGCTGGGCTTGGACGCCAGCTGGTGCCGATGGGTAGCTTCTTTTGTTTCGTCGCCGGCCAAACTGATCGACAACATCGCGGGCGCGTTACGGCCCGGCGGGTTCGCCATTTTTCACGAATACAGCGACTACGAAACTTTTCGTTTCATGCCTATCCGGCCGGCCCTGGAGAGCTTTGCCCAGGAAGTGATGGCGAGCTGGCGTGCCTCCGGTGGGGAGCCCAACATCGCGCTCAAGCTGCCGGGATTGCTGACGGCGGCGGGGCTGCGGGTGGTCGAGATCCGGCCGCAGGTGCGCACGGTGTCGCCGCGGGATTACACCTGGCAATGGCCGGCCAGCTTCATCGAGGTCAACCTCGAGCGTCTGCGGGAGCTGGGCCGGGTTACCCCGGAGTGGGCCGCCGATGTTCTCCGCGAGTTCAAGGCCGCGGAGGCCGACGCAGGCTCCTGGTTTACGACGCCCACGTTTCTCGAAATCATCGCGCGCCGGGAATGACGGGCCTTATCAAGGCGAGTTGAACGTCCTCGGTGGCACGATCCATACTGGAGGGCGACGCTCTGTCGTCGCCGGGGGTCGCCGGGGAATCGGGGGCACAACACCCGGGCGATGACAGAGCATTGCCCTCCAGGGCCCTTTCGATAGCATTCTAACGCCGGGCTACTCTCTGGAGAGAATGCTGCGACGAAAAACGCGAGCGCTCCGAAGTGCCGCCCATAAACGGGTTGAGCTTGCCTGTCGCGCGGACGTCCAAGAATCTGTGAGCCGCAAGCAATGAATCGACGCCAGATCATTTACACTTTCGTCGTGGCTGTGGCGCTCACCCTCCTGAGCATTTTCTTTCTCGATCAGCCGATTGCCGCTTTCGTGCAGAAAGTGGATGGAAGGTCGTCGGTCATCCTTCAGCAAGGGACATCGCTCCTGGAGGTAATAATCGGCTCGTCGTTGCCGAAGTGGCCGCCTGCTTTTCCGCTCGCCCGATATGCGCTCACCTACGCCCTGCTCACGACAGGTCTTGTTCTTTTCGCCTGGAAAGCCGCCCGGTCGATCGCGCGGATGCTGCTGTTCATCGGCAGCACCCAGCTCGTGATACGCCTCACAGCCGGAACGCTGAAGGGTGTTTTCGAGCGGCTCCGCCCGTTCGAAGTCATTCAAGCGGGCGACTGGGATTGGAAATTCTTCACGGGCAACGGCAACTCGTTTCCGTCCGGGCACGGCGCCTATTTCTGGGGCCTCTACTTCCCCCTCGCGTTTCTCTTCCCGCGTTATCGCATCCCGTTTTTGCTCATCCCGCTTTTCATCTCCGTCGCCCGCGTGGGCGTGAATGATCACTGGTGCAGCGATGTGCTCGGCTCCATCGCGATCGCCGCGGGGATTACGCTCGTTTTCACTTGGCTCTTTCGAATGAAAGAACGAACGGTAGATATGGTCGCCTACCCAAAGGAAACCTCGGCCGAAAATAAGATTCTACGATGAACAAGATTCGTCCCCTCTCCACCGCCGCCCTCGCGCTTTGGCTCCTGACCATCGGCGCGGACGCGCAAAAATCCGCGGTGGCGGCTCCCGATTATTTCCCCCTGCGGGTGGGCGATTCCTGGACCTATCGCAGCACGGATGGCGACACCGAGCACACCATCAAGGTTCTCAGCGAAGAAAAGCAGGCTGATGGGGCGATCCGTTACCTGGTCGAAAAACTCGCGGGCGCGAAAGTCCTGACGGTGTTCTCCAAGAGCGGCGGCTGGGTGCTCATGCACTCGGAGCGCTACCCGGAACACGAAGGGTTGGAAGCGAAATACGAGCCCGCAAAACAGTACCTGCCTGACCCTCTCATCGCCGGCACAAAATGGGCCTGGAAAGGCAAGGATTCCGCCCAAACCGACCTCGACGAGAATCATCAGGTAGTCGATGTCGAAGACGTTACTGTCCTGGCGGGCAAGTTCCGGGCAATGAAGGTCGTGAGTCGAATCGTGGGCGCAGCGCCCATGACCAGAACCAATTGGTATGCCGACGGCGTCGGTCTGGTGAAGTCCGAGACCGACGGCGGGCAGATCAAGTACGGCTGGGAACTGGCCGACTACAGCTTCAAGAAGAAGACCAACTAGAAGTGGTCCGTCCTGGAATCTGTCGCTCCTATTCCGCCCCGAACAGGCCGGGGTGTGAGTCCACGATATTTCTACTCTGTTCCCCAACCTACCTCATTGCTGTAGCCGCCTTGCTGCTTAACGACTTTTTTCTCAAACAACACTATCCGGGATGGATAACCGGCAAAATCTCGGACTTTGCCGGGCTGTTTGCCTTGTCGACGTTTCTCTTAGTAATCTTGCGAACTCCTTGGACCTTATTGGGATTGGCTCTCAGTTTTTCGGTTTGGAAATCTCCCCTGTCCCAACCGTTGATAGACAGTTGGAACGCCGTGACAGGATTTACAATTGGACGCACAGTTGATCTCACCGACTTGGCCGCACTAAGCGTTCTACCGCTCGCGTGGTTTGGGACGGAGGCGGCAAGGTCAATCCAGGTTCGACGACAATGGTGCTGGCTCAGTTGTTTCATTTCTGTCTTTGGTTTCACGGCGACATCGTACATGCCAACTCCGGAACAGAAGGCTGCTTACCATGCTGCCGTGGCGGAGTTTACCTTTGCAGAATCACAACCGACCTACCGCCTCCCGCACACGCGCCGCGAGCTTTACCGCCGAATTGAGCAGCTGGAACTTGAAGTGATCGAACGCGAGGAAGCGCGGCCCGGCCAGCAGACCGCCTTCATAAGTCCAAAGCGATTCCCGAACCTAAAGGGAACGAGCGCCAGCGTCCCGGAGCTGCTTTGGGCTGCTGTCGATGTGGATGAACGAAGCGATGGTGTCGTCCTTCGGTTGACCGGTATTGCAGTCAAACGAAATGGTCAGCCGACGAATCGGTCCGTTGCGATTCGCCTCTTCAAAACCCGTATCATTGAGCCATCGGCAGAGCGCTGAGCGTCCGTTCAGCCGCAGAGACACAACCTCAACGGCCCTTCTGGGTGCTTCCTGGCTAGTAGCGGTAATGATCTGACTTGTAGGGACCCTCGATCGGCACGCCGAGATACTCGGCCTGCTTCTCGGTCAGCTTCGTCAGCTTTACGCCGATCTTTTGCAGGTGCAGGCGCGCCACTTCTTCGTCGAGCGCTTTCGAGAGAACGTAAACACCCACTTTGTAGGTGTCCTTGTTCTTCCAAAGATCGAGCTGAGCCAGGACCTGGTTCGAAAACGAGTTCGACATGACGAAACTGGGGTGGCCAGTGGCGCAACCGAGATTCACCAGCCGGCCCTCGGCCAGCATGAAGATCTCGTGGCCATCGGCGAAGGTGTACTTGTCCACCTGCGGCTTGATGTTCGTGCGCTTGATGTCCTTGCGCTCGTTCAGCGGCTCGACCTGAATCTCATTGTCGAAATGGCCGATGTTCGCGACAACGGCCTGGTCTTTCATGCGCAGCATGTGTTCCAGCGTAATGACATCGACGTTGCCGGTGGTGGTGACGTAAATGTCGCCGCGGCCCAGCGTGTCTTCGATCGGAGCAACCTCATATCCTTCCATCGCCGCTTGCAGAGCGTTGATCGGATCGATCTCAGTGACGATGACACGGGCCCCCTGGCCGCGCATGGATTGCGCGCAGCCCTTGCCCACATCGCCGTAACCGCAGATCACCGCGACTTTGCCGGCAATCATGACGTCCAGGGCGCGATTCAATCCGTCCACGAGGGAATGCCGGCAGCCGTAAAGATTATCGAATTTCGATTTCGTGACCGAGTCGTTCACATTAATCGCGGGCACGAGCAGCTGGTTGTTCTGCTGCATTTTGTAGAGGCGATGCACGCCGGTCGTCGTCTCTTCGGAAACGCCGCGCCATTCCTTCACCATTTCGTGCCAGCGGAATGGATTCTCGCGTTGCAGGTCGAGCAGGAGATCCTTGATCACCTGTTCTTCCTTGCTGGCTGCAGGCGATTTGGCCCACTCGCCGCCTTCCTCCAGCTCGTAACCCTTGTGAATAAAGAGCGTCACGTCGCCGCCATCGTCGACGACGAGTTGCGGGCCCTTCCCATCCGGGAACGAGATGGCCTGATTGGTGCACCACCAATATTCCTCGAGGCTCTCGCCCTTCCACGCGAAGACCGGCACGCCTGTCACGGCGATCGCCGCGGCCGCATGATCTTGAGTCGAAAAAATATTGCAGCTCGCCCAGCGCACATTCGCGCCGAGAGCGGTCAGCGTCTCAATGAGCACCGCCGTCTGAATCGTCATATGGAGCGATCCAGTTACGCGGACGCCCGCCAGCGGTTTGCCCACGGCGTATTTCTCGCGGATCGCCATCAGGCCCGGCATTTCCTTTTCCGCGATCGAGATTTCCTTGCGACCCCAGTCGGCCAGAGTGATGTCGGCGACTTTGTAGTCGTTGGTTTTGGTTGGAGTGGTCGTTTTTGTGCTCATAAGTTTAGAGGGTTCAGGTTTCAGGGATTCAGGGTTATCGCGCCGCCTTCTTTAATGCCGCGGCTTTGTCGGTTTTTTCCCAGGTGATATCAGGATCGTCTTTGCCAAAGTGGCCGTAGTTCGTTGTCTTGCTGTAAATCGGTCGAAGAAGATCGAGTTGCTGGATGATCTCGGCGGGTTTGAAGGAGAAGGTGCGATTCACCGCACGCTCGATCGCTTCTTCACTCACGGTGTTTGTGCCAAAGGTGCTGATGGCCATGCTCACCGGATCGGGATAGCCGATGGCGTAAGCGAACTGGATCTCGCAACGCGTGGCCAGCCCGGCCGCGACCACGTTCTTGGCCACCCAGCGTCCCATGTAGGCCGCGCTCCGATCGACTTTGCTCGGGTCCTTGCCCGAGAACGCTCCGCCGCCGTGGCGACCCCAGCCGCCATAGGTGTCCACGATAATTTTGCGGCCGGTCAACCCGGTGTCGCCCTGTGGCCCGCCGATCACGAAACGGCCAGTCGGATTGATCAGGAATTGCGTCGTGCCGTTGACCATCGATTTCGGCAGCACTTTGCGGATGATCTTCTCGATGCAGAATTTCGCGATCTCGTCGTGGTTCTTCTCTTCGGTGTGCTGCGTGGAAATGACCACGTTGGAAATGCCAACCGGTTTGCCGTTGTCGTAAATGACCGATACCTGCGACTTCGCGTCCGGACGGAGCCAGTCGGCTTTTCCGCTCTTGCGGATGCGCGTCAGCTCGCGGCCGAGCCGGTGCGCGAACATGATGGGCGCCGGCATCAGCTCCGGCGTGTCGTCGCAGGCGAATCCGAACATCAAACCCTGGTCGCCCGCGCCTTGTTCGGCCGTTTTCTTCCCCTTCGCCTTCTTCGCATCAACGCCTTGGGAAATATCGTGTGACTGATCGGTGATCACGGTGTTCACGAAAATTTTCTTGGCGTGAAACACGTCGTCGTCATGCACGTAACCGATGTCGCGCACGGTATCGCGCACGATCCGATTGATCGGCTCTCCCCCGACGATGACGAGATTGCTCTTCGCGTAGGTCTCGCAGGCTACGCGGCTCTTGCGATCCTGGCGGAGACACGCATCAAGGACGGCGTCGGAAATGGTGTCGCAAACTTTGTCCGGATGACCTTCGCCAACCGATTCGGAAGCAAAAATGAAGCGTCGAAGCATAAGAAAAGGAGCAAGGGTTCAGGATTCAGATTGGTCGTTCCTGAAACCGGTGAGCGAAGCGAACATATTGACCAATCATGATACGTCGATATATCGTGGAGGCACAAAATGTCGTCAACCATTAATTTTCTCCGGCTGCTGGCCGACCCGACCCGGCTTCGCCTCCTCCTGTTACTGGAAGAAGAGGAGCTTTCCGTGGCCGAGCTGCAGGAAATTCTCGGCATGGGCCAGTCGCGCATCTCGAGTCATCTCGCGCAATTGAAGCGCGCCGGCGTGGTGGAAGACCGGCGGGCCGGCAAGAATGTTTACTACGGCCTGATGGAAAAGGAGGAGCGGAACCCCGCCCGCGCGAAAGTGAACGAGCTCACTCGCGTGCTCGCCCGGGAAATGCCGGAGACGGGGCGCGACCGCACGGCTCTGCAGCTCGCCCTCCGCAAACGACGCGACAAGGCGCGCGAGTATTTCGATGAGCTGGCGGGAAAATTCGGCCGGAGTTATGTCCCCGGGCGGTCCTGGCAGGCCCTCGCTCATACCATGATCAGCCTGTTGCCGGCATTGACGGTGGCAGATCTCGGCGCCGGCGAAGGAACGCTCTCTCAACTCCTCGCCAAAACCGCGCGTAAGGTGATCGCAGTCGATAACTCACCGAAGATGGTCGAGTTCGGATCGAAACTGGCGAAGGAACACGGCTTCGCGAATCTCGAATATCGTCTCGGCGATATCGAAGATCCGCCGATTGCGAAAGGCACGGTTGATCTCGCGATTCTGAGCCAGGCGCTGCATCACGCGATTCATCCTGAACGCGCCATCTCCGCCGCTTACCGGATGGTCCGAAAGGGCGGGCGAATCGTGATTCTGGACTTGCTCAGCCATCGCTTCGAGCGGGCGCGAGAGCTCTACGCCGATCACTGGCTCGGTTTCAGCGAGGTGCAGCTCCACCAGTTTCTCGAATCGGCCGGGTTCAAGAACGTCGAAGTCACAGTGGTGTCCCGGGAAAAGCAGAGTCCGCACTTCCAAACGGTTTTCGCGACCGGCGTGAAATAAAGTCAGAATTTGCCCTAGTCCGTTGCGGCTAGACGGGACCGGGCCATCGGATCACCCGGAAACTCCTGACCTGGTGATGTTGCGGCCACAATTGTCTGTCATGTCGTCCCCGCGTTTCCGTAAGTACCACTAGACGAAAATGCAAACTGCCGACGCCACAGAAGAAGCTAGGACGGCCCGCCCGCCCGTAGCTTTTTCCTCGTCAGAGGAAATGAGCGCTGGTAGGACTCAATTTCGTCAGGCGCGGAAAAAATACGGTGGATCTAAAAAAATTCTTCGCCGAGCTGCAACGGCGGAATGTCTATAAGGTAGGGATCGCTTACGGCGTGGTGAGCTGGCTACTCATCCAGGCTACGACGCAGCTGTTTCCCGTTTTCGAAATCCCGGCCTGGGCCGCCCGGATGGTCGTGATCGTCCTGATGCTTGGTTTCCCCGTCGCCCTCATTCTGGCCTGGATTTACGATCTGACCCCGGAAGGATTGCAGCGCACGGACGAGATTGAGTCGACCCCACCGGTCGCGCGCAAGACGGGACGGAAGCTCGATTTCGTCATCATCGGCGTGCTTCTGACGATAATCGCGGTGATGGCGGTTCAGCATTACCGCAAGAGTGCCCTGAACGACGCCGCCCAAAAGAGCATCGCTATCCTCCCCTTTATCGATTTGAGCGAGACGAAAGAGCAGGACTACTTCAGCGACGGGATCACCGAGCAAATCATCAATTCTTTGGCGCACGTTCACGGCCTGCTGGTCGTTGCGCGCACCACCGCGTTTTCATTCAAGAACAAAGAGATGGATGTGCGCGACGTGGGACGCCAGCTCCACGTCAGCCATATGCTGGAAGGGAGCGTGAATCGTGGCCCCGACAAGGTGCGGGTGGTGGCGCGGCTCATTGATGTCGCCAACGGATTCCATCTTTGGTCGGAAACCTATTATTCCACCGAGAAGGATCTTCTTTCACTGCAGAGCGACGTGGCCAGGAAAGTGGCAAACGCACTGCGAATTGAGCTGCACCTGGCGGAGACCCAACAACTCGCCAGGCCTCCTACTGATGATCCGGAGGCCTATGACTTGTATTTGCGCGGCCGCTATTTGTTGAATAAGCGCACGGCCGATTCGATCCAAAAGGGGCGCCTGCTTTTCGAACAGGCCGTGGCCAAAGATCCCCGATTCGCGCTGGGCCATGCGGGAATCGCCGATTCTTACATCTTGCTTGGCAAAGTAGGCGCAATATCCTCCGCGGAAGTATCTACCCACGCCTGGCCTGAGGTTTTATCGGCGCTCGCGCTCGATGAAAATCTCGCTGAGGTATACGTTTCCCGAGCGACACTTCTGTCCGATTTCGACTGGAACTGGCCAGCCGGCGAAGCAGATTTTCAGAAAGCGCTCGAGCTAAACTCGAACAGTGCGATTGCCCACCATTGGTACGCGCGACATTTAGCGCAGGTTGGCCGTTTCGATGAGGCGATAAAGGAAGTTACCGCCGCTGAGAAACTCGACCCCCTATCTCCAGTGATTCTGACATCCAAGGCGAAGATTCTTTCCGCTGCCCATCGCTATCAGGACGCGATCGCTTATTGCCATAAAGCGATTGATCTCGAAACACATTTTGGCGCGGCTTTCCAGGTCCTGGCGCAGGCCTACCTCCACAACAAACAGTATTCAGAAGGGATCGAAACTGCGAAAAAGTATGTCGAAATCTCGAGCGGAACTGGCTTTGCGAAGTTGGAACTGGCCTACGCCTACGCGATCGCTGGGAACAAAACTGAATCGGACCGAATCGTCAACGAAGTGACTTCGCAGCCGGGGCCATTCTCGCCTTATGATATGGCCGCTATTTGCGCGGCCTGGCGCGATCCGAATTGCGCCTTGGAGTGGCTCGGCAAGGCCATCGAACAACGCTCCGTGGATGTAATCTGGCTCAAGGTCGATCCGCGGCTCGATCCGGTCCGGTCGGACTCCCGTTTTGCCGACGTTCTCGCCCGACTAGTCCCGCGCCAACATCCTTCGCACGTGCCAAAATAAAGCTTGTCATCGCTTAAAAAAAACTCTTACTCAATCAAAGGAAAATAATTATGGAATTTGCTAACCCAAACACGGACTCGAGATACGATTTAACTGCGTTGAAAGATCAACTAAAAAACACTGCCGGGTTCGCCGTGTTCTTCGCGGAGCAAGTAAGGCTGGCTCATGGAGGTGATCCGAATGCTATCACCTGTGTCGAGTCGTACGTGTACCCATCTGACAACGAGCTAACCGCTCTCAATATACACAAGTCTCATTGGGGTCCTCTGAGGAAATGCACCGATTTAGGTTTGCTTGTTCATGTCATTTCCAACGACCAGGCATCAATATTCCCGTAGGTTGGTTTCCATTCTGATGTAGTGCGCGGTCCGGGGTCGCCTTGGCTCGTGCGTAAATACTTGCCACACTCCGACGGCAATGCGGCCGAGCCCTTATACGCCCTAAGGACAACCCGACACCGAAATAAAGCTTGTTCCCGCGCGTAACGAGTCCTCTAATCGCCCCGAGGTAAACAAATATGGATGCCGAAAAACCAGAAAAGAAACCGCACGATAAAAAAGGGGACACACCCTGGGTCTGTCCCAACCCCGGAAAAGCCTACGACCTGACGACATTAGTAGACATGCTGGTGAACACCCCCGGTTTTGCCAACTTCCTCTTCCCTGTCATCCAGGGCGCCATGGCTAATAACCCTGACTGCATTACCTGTCTCCAGTCGTACCTGTACCCGGAGGATTCGGAGCTGGAGGCCCTGGGCGTACCTCCGGGCGGAGTGGGCGGCAAGAGGAAATGCACCGATGTCGGCATGCTCGTGGCGGTCGTAGCCCAGAAGTACGCCTAAGGGTTCCCACAGGTTGGGTGCCTCGATCCTTGAGATAGCGCACAAACCGTCGCGGCATTGGCTCGCGCGGATAAAACACCTGCCCCTTTCGGACGGAACGTGGTCCTATTCGCGTTCAGTTTGTGAAGACGATCCAGTCCAAGGCTGGAAACTTCATCTCTCGGCCACCATCCTCTCGGCGGCGGAAGTCTTTGCCCGGGCCGAGCCGATCCTGCGCGAGAGCAATGCGCTTTTCAAAGTCCCCAACCATCTGGACGTGCTCAGGTCGCTCAATTCGGGTCTCGCTGATTTTTCCCAGATTGGAAAATTTCTGACCATCTATCCACGCTCCACCGAGGAAGCGTTGCGACTTGCGAAGGAGCTTCATCGCGCCACCCGGGGACTCCCCGGTCCGCAAATCCCGTTCGACGCCCGCTATCGGCACGGGAGCCTCGTCAATTATCGATACGGCACTTTTCGACGCTCAGCCGACAGCCCCGCCGGATTTATCCAGGCTCCTGGAGGAAAACGCTATCGCGACAAACGTGCACCGGGCCGGGCTGTTCCTCCCTGGTTAAGCGATCCTTTCCGCAAATCGCAACCGCCCAAGTCGAAAAAACGCGGCCTGCTCTTGCGTGGCCTTCTGGTTTTCAAAGCGAGAGCCCAGCGCGGCAAGGGAGGCGTTTATGAGGCGCTTGATCTTTCCGTTCTGCCTGTGCGCCATGTGATAATCAAAGAAGGACGGCGGCACGGCGAAACCAACTGGGATGGGAGAGACGGTTATGCGCTCATCCGGCACGAGGCCCATGTCCTGCGTAAATTAAGCGCGGCAGGCTTGCCCGTGCCCGGGCTTTTGCGGGAGTTCTCCACGAACGGGAACCGCTACCTGGTCCTCGAAAAAATCCCCGGACGCCCGTTGGTTGGCGCAAAACGAATGCAACCGGCCAAGCCTTCCTGGCGCCGGGCGGAGAAGATCCTCAATCAACTCGAACCGATGCTTTCCCGGATGCACGCCGCCGGCTGGGTCTGGCGCGACTGCAAACCGTCGCACATTTTTGTTCACCGCGGCACGGTGCGACTGATCGACTTCGAAGGCGCCTGCCGAATCGATCAAACCGGACTTCCGCCATGGGGTTCGCCGGACTATACGCCGCCGGCATTTCCCGGGAAAACCTCGCGGAAGCCCGGCACATTCGAAGATGATTACGCGCTGGGCGTCATCGCTTTTCAATTCGGCGTCGGAAAATTCCCTCCGGCAGCAACTCACCGCCGCGCTGCACTTTACCGGCGTTCCCGTTGTCCGGCTCACCTGCGGAAGAAGATTGATCGATTGCTCGGGTCGAAGATTTCACGACTGCGTGTAAAGTGATCGGCTTTCTAATATTCTCCGCTTTTGGGAAATTCATTTCACTCCTCTCGCCTTTATGGATTTTTTTGCGAATTGCGCCGCCGCAAGGTCTGGCGCGTCGCGGCAGGGTATGGCGTCGTCGGCTGGCTGATCATCCAGTTCGCCACCACGGTTTTCCCAACCCTGGCGTTGCCCCTCTGGACTGCAAAGCTGGTCGTCTTGCTCGTCCTGGCCGGTTTCCCTATCGCGCTCATTTTGGCGTGGGCCTTCGATGTCAGCGCAGCAGGCATTCAAGCCACGCCTGAAATCGTTCCGGCTGATTGCCCGCCTGGTTTTTCCAGCCGGCGCAAGAATCTCATCCCGCTCGCTCTCGCCGGTCTGCTGATCGCGCTGGGGGCCGGCTACTTTCTTATCCCGCGGGCCTCGGCGGGCAAACTCGACAAATCGATCGCGGTGTTGCCCTTTGATAACTTCAGCGCCGATCCGGAAAATGCCTACTTCGCCGATGGCATCCAGGACGACATCCTGACGAGCCTGGCGAAGATCGGCGATCTCAAGGTAATCTCGCGCACCTCGGTGATGCCGTACCGGGGACAGACGCATAATCTGCGCGAGATCGGACAGGCCCTGAACGTGGGCACGATCCTTGAGGGAAGTGTGCGGCGCGAAGGAAACCGTGTTCGGATCAACGTGCAATTGATCGACGCCTCCAACGACAAGCACCTTTGGGCGCAGGTTTACGACCGGGAATTGACCGATGTATTCGCGATCCAGAGCCAGCTGGCGCAGGAGATTGCCTCCGCCTTGAAGGCAACCCTCTCACCCGACGAGCAGGAGCGGATGGGAACGAAGCCGACGCAAAACGGAGAGGCCTACCTCCTTTACCTTCAGGCGAATGAAATCTTCAATCGCCCGGATCGCCACCACGACGACCTGGCCCGCGTGGAATCGCTCTACGAACAAGCGATTCAGCTCGATCCCTCCTTTGCGCTAGCGCACGCGCGTCTCGCCCATCTGGAAAGCTGGAGCTATTACGCGGTCGAGACCGTGCCGGCCCGGGCGCAAAAGGCGCGGACCGCGGCGAACGAGGCCGTCCGCCTCCAGCCCGGCCTGGCCGAGACGCATCTGGCGCTCGGTTACGTCCATTACTACGTGGATCGTGATTACGATCGCGCTCTGAGTGAATTTGCTGTCGCCCGTCAGGGTTTGCCCAACGACGCCGGGGTCTTCCGAGCGATGGCCGCAATCCAGCGACGCCAGGGAAAATGGGCCGAATCGAATGCGAGCTACGAGAAAGCCGTCCTGCGCGATCCCAAAGATCCGATCCTGCTCGAGAACATGGCCATGAATTACCTGGCGCAGCGAGAATACACGACCGCGGCAAAGATCTTCGACCGCGCGCTCCAGGCTGCTCCGGATACCTTCACCATCCGCGAGCTGCACGCGCGGGTTGAGTTTTATGCGCGCGGCGACCTGGAGCCGATGCGGAAATTGCTCGCAAGCCTGCCGGAGAATGTCGACCCCAACGGGACAATCACCCTGGCGCGTTTCAACCTGAAAATGTACGAGAGAAAGTTCGACGAATTGATTGCCATTCTGGAACGCAGTCCCGCCGAAAAATCTCGTGGCGAAACCAGCGCGCCGCTTTCCAGGTCTTTCCTGCTGGCGACGGTTTACGCCCAGAAGAAGGACGACGCGAAAGCCAGGGCCAGCTACGAAGATGCGCGCGCCAAAGCCGAAAGCGCGGTCGTCGAGAGCCCGGAGGACGGGCCGCGTCACGCGTTGCTCGGACTGATTTATGCCGGGCTCGGACGGTGCGAAGAAGCGTTGTCCGAGGGAAAACGGGCCGTGGAATTGCTTCCGGAATCGAAGGACGCCTTCGATGGCCCGATTCTGGCAATCAGCCGGGCGCGGATCCACATGATGTGCGGCGATTTTGAGACGGCGCTCGCCCTGCTTGATCGATCGCTGCAAACTCCCTCCGGCGCCACGATGGCGGAGCTTCGGCTCGACCCAGTCTGGGACCCGCTCCGGGCCGATCCGCGGTTCGAGCAAATGCTCAAGAAATTC
>QHMY01000176.1 GCA_003218305.1 Verrucomicrobiota bacterium | reverse complement strand
ATTTCGCGCAGAAAGGCGATGAAAGGCGGGGCGCTTTGCCGCGGCAACTATCGCAGAGATATTCAGGCCGCTCGATATCGCGTGAACAGACCACGCAGATCGCCGGGTAGAATAGCGAACTCAGCGCGGGGAGGGGATTAACTTTCGCGAGGGCCGACATATCTTAACCACACTCTAAGCAGGACCCAGCTCACGAAGCAGACGCCAAGCGGCACGACTCCAATCAGCAGGTTCTGGCCGAGCCACGGCAGCGCCACGATCTCGCGATGCGCGACCTTGTTGAACGCGCCGCTGGCAAAGATCCAGCCCGCGTGAAGACCGATCGGCAGCCAGAGCGACCGTGTCCGCAGGCGCGCATCGGCCAGAATCAGGCCAATGAGAAACAAGGTGGCGAAGCCGGCGACGACAAGCATCGGATTGGCGAACTGATCGAACGAGTGCGCCAGAGAATTGAATCCCGAAGTCCACTCAACCGAAGTAGTCGTTTGGTCGGGGGCCTTGAGGAAATGGACAATCGAGAAAATGCCGGCGCTGACGACGAGGGCGAGCTGGGGCCGATTGCTCCGCAGCAAAATCCCCAGGAACAAACCACGGAATAGAGCTTCCTCGATAAAGGGAACGACCGCGCTGGAGAGGGCGACCGTCGCAAGAGCAGTCCAGGCGATGGACGGACGCATGGTGTAATTGCCCAGCGCGAGGAGAACAACGCCACAGCAGGCGACCGGCACGCCGGCCACGAGAAACCCGATGGCGAGATCCCGTCCCCAGCGCTGGTTTTTCGCCAGCCCGAGATCGCGCCCTCCCTTGATTTTCAGCCAGCGAAGAAATGGCCAGAGAAACAGAAGCGCTCCCAGCAAAAGGGCCCGATGGAAGAACGCCTCGAATTCGAACTTGGCCAGGGCAGGGAGAATTCCCTGTGCGGCCAGCCCGTGCGCCGCCCAGAAGAGCAGGGGAGCAGCCACGGCTCCAAAAAGGATGGTGGCCGTGAAATAGCCGAGCAATCTGGCTGCGTCCTTCAAGAGGCTAATGTAAGATTCCCGCCTAATGCGGAGTCAACACATATGGAAGGAGAAGGACGCCGAAGGACGGAAGCGGGAAGTCCGGGCGACCAAATTTGGGGGCGTGTGGCGTTTACAGGCCAAACATACCGACGAAGAGGACTGGACGTACTACGACCGCCCGCTGCTGGAGGACCTCCTCGCGCTGAAAGACGTGGTCTTCCGAAAATATCAGCGCCGCCGGGCCTCGTCCGAGGATGTCCAATCGATTGATAAGCTGCTGCAGGAATATGCGGGTCACGAATGACAGTGACGTTCAATAGTATTGCCATAAACGAATGTCGATAAGCATATTCAGAGGATAATTACCGTGTTTACAGAAACACACTTTTCGCTCCACGCCTGATGGCAAAGCCCAAACGGACGCGCCTGGATGTCTTCCTCGTGGAGCAGGGACACTGCGCGAGCCGGGAGCAGGCCCAGCGCGCGGTCATGGCCGGCGAAGTGAAGATCGGCGACCAAGTCGTTAGCAAGAGTTCGGTCATGGTGGAAGCCGGCGCGGTGGTTTCATTGCGGGAACGTTCGCCCTACGTCGGCCGGGGCGGGTTGAAGCTGGCAGGAGCACTCGATCACTTCGAGATCTCGCCGCAGGGCCTGACCGCGCTCGATTTGGGGGCGTCGACTGGCGGGTTCACGGATTGTCTGCTTCAACGAGGCGCGACCAGGGTGTACGCCATCGATGTGGGACATAGCCAGTTGGCCTGGAAAATCCGGGACGACCCGCGGGTGGTCGTGCGCGAGAAGCTCAATGCCCGGTATCTGACTCGCGCCGATGTTCCCGAACAAATCGATCTGTGCGTGATCGATGTTTCCTTCATCTCGCTGACTTTGATCTTGCCGAACGCGTTCGACTTGGTAACTCCCAACGGTGTGATCCTGGCGCTCATCAAACCGCAATTCGAGCTGCAAGCGGCGGAGGTCGCCCACGGCGGGATCGTCCGGGACCCGGCGTTGCATGAGAAAGCGCGGAATAAGATTCGCGACTTCGTCCTGAACGCCGGTCATACTGTGGTTGGAATTGTGCCTTCCAGCCTCACCGGCGCGGATGGCAACCAGGAATTCTTTATATGCGTCCGTCGAAGATCGGCCTGATCGCGCACACCGCCAAGCCTGGTGTGGCCGAATTGACTCGATCGCTCTGCCAGGAGTTTGATCGATGCAAGATTCCAGTGCTGCTTGAGGCGAAAACAGCCGCCCTCGCCGGAATGAAATCGGGCGGTACGATCGCCGAACTAAGCCGCGGGACCGATCTCCTGGTCGTGCTCGGTGGCGACGGAACGATTCTTCGCGTGGTCGAACAGCTCGGTGATGCGATCACGCCGGTCTTCGGCATCAATGTCGGTTCGCTTGGCTTTCTGACGTGCGCAAATTCGTCGACGTCTTCCGAAGCCGTGGAATGCATCGCCGCCGGCAAAATGGTTTTCAGCAATCGGACCTTGCTCGAAGTCACGGTTAAAGTTGGTGGCAAGGATCCCATCAAGATGACCGGCCTGAACGACGTGGTGTTAAGCCGCGGCGAAGTCTCACGCCTCATCCGGCTGAAGACGCGCGTGAACGGCGAAGCGCTCACCGAATTCAACGCTGACGGATTGATCGTCGCGACACCAACAGGATCAACCGCCTATTCGCTTTCGGCCGGGGGACCGATCCTGGCCCCGGAATCGGGCGCGTTCGTGATCACGCCCATTTGTCCGCACGTTCTCACGAACCGCTCGATCATCGTCGACGAGAGCGCGACCATCGAAATGGAAGTCACCGAGCGGGAGTATCCGGTTTTTCTCACGGTGGACGGACGCGAGCCGTTGCATATCGAGGCCGGAGCGATCGTCGAGATCAGGAAATCGCCACGGGTGTTGCCGCTCGCTTCGCTTCCGGGCGTTTCCTTCTTCGGGGTAGTGCGCCAGAAGCTGAAGTGGAGCGGAAGCAACATTTGAACGGCCCGAGCTGGATCAAAACGCGAACAGGAGCGCTGGTCCGGACGCTCCGGGAAAACCCGATCCTGGTGTGCTTCATCGTCCTCGCGTTAGCGACCAGGCTTACGTTCTGGTTCTACACCGGCCGCGTTTGGGAGGACGCGCTCATCACCGTAACCGCGGCCCGGAATGTGTGGGAAGGGTTCGGTCTGACCCATCACGCAAGCGAGCCGAGAGTCCAAAGCTTCACCTCTCCGCTTAGTGTCTTGATTCCTCTGGTCGGGGAGGGGTTTCAGCAGGGAATCCTTCTGCTGCGTCTCTCCAGCTTGGTGGCTTCGGTTGCGACGATCTGCCTGGCCTACCGCATCGGCGTTCTGCTGCGGTTTCACTGGGCGGCCCAGGTTCTGGTGTTGTCGTACCTTGCCTGCGATCAGCTGCAAATTTTCTTCGGCATGGGCGGAATGGAGACGCAGGTCGTGACCGCAGTCGCGGTCGCGGTCTTGTGTTTCTACCTCGACCGAAGCTGGTGGTGGTTGGGGATCGCTTGCGGCCTGGCCACCATTTCGCGGCCGGAATTTGTCATGTTTCTGTTGCCTCCGGTCGGCGTCGCGCTGCTTTTCTATCACCGGCGCGCGATTCTCAAAGTAGCTCTTCCAACGCTGGCGCTGGCGTTGCCCTGGTATGGGTTCGCCACTCTTTACTACGGCTCGCCTGTGCCTAACACGATCGTGGCCAAGTCGTGGTCTTACCAAATCGGAATGTTCTCCGCTTCCTGGGCCGAGATGCGTGCTTTCACCCTCCGATCGTGGAGAGACTACGCTCCTTTCAAGGAATTCTGGGTGGCCTACCAGACGCCGCTGCCGGACCCTGTCTTGAAGGCGATCGTCGTTCTGATTCTTCTTCTATTCCTCGGCGGGCTGGTGGTCGCCGCGTTTCGTCAGCCGGGTTTGCTCATTGCCGGTCTGGCCGTCATCGGTTTCGTCGCCTACCGGAACACGACCATCATGAATTCGTATTACATGTGGTACCTGCCTCCCTTCGTGGCGCTCTTATTTATCGTGGCTGGTTACGGTTTGTCGGAACTGGCGGTCAAAGCGGCGCGGCCGACAGCCGTGCTGGGGATTCTGCTGGCGCTGGCGTATTCCGTTCATCTTCCGTTCTCGATGCCGCTGGACAAGAAGGTGCAGGAAACAATCGAAACCAACGTTCGGGCCCAGACCGGTTACACCCTCGCCGGGTTGATGCAGAACCCGGATGATACCGTTGTCCTCGAGCCGCTTGGATTCATCGGCCTCGCGGCGTTCAACAAGACGGTTTACGACTTTCCCGGCCTCGGTTCGAAAGTGGCGGTGCGGGCGGCGAAAAACCTGGCGCGGCCGCCGAGAGTGGCGGGCCTGATGGACGCGCTCCAGCCGAATTACGCGGTCCTTCGGCCTAACGAATTCGGTGATTTAATCCGCAGATATCCGGCGACGGCGGCCCGGTACGAGTTAGCCGCGCGAATCCGAACCCCGCCCGGCCTCACGTTGCGCAACGCGGGATATTCCTATCGCCTGATCGACAATGATTTCCGGATTCTGCGCCGGACAGTCGATTTCGAGCAGGTGATCCATCCCTAGGACAGTCCACCCGAACCTGACGAGGCGAACTCCGTCTGGTAGGGCGAGACTCTGTCGAGCCGAGAACCGCAACCCGCGAACTCCGTCCGGTAGGGCGAGACTCTGTCGAGCCGGGAACCGCAACCCGCGAATCGTCGCCTACGGGGTATGATAAACCTCGACCAACGCAGTGCCTGTCCCGCCATTAACGCCGGCCACGACGGCCGTAAACGAACCTCCGCGCAGGATCAATCTAAGGGCTGACTCGTTGGCATTGCTCGGAGCCAGCGCCGCTCCAACCTTTTGATCAGGCGGAGCGTCGTTCCAATTATCATTGAAAGCCACGAGATTACCCTGCGCGTCGCGGACTCCGACGATAGGATTTTGGAGCGGATCGGATACTCCGCCGGCCGCAAGAGAAGGCCCCAGGGCGCGAATGACGACCGTGGTGCCGACTGGCCCGTTGCCGCCGATGATAAAGCCGGCGATGAGAAGATGCTGGCTGTCACCGACAAAGCCGCGCGTGCTCATATTCAGCATCGTATGGTTGGCTGGTTCGACGGCGAGGAATTGCGGCGTATTGAATTCGCTGCTGAAGATGGTGGTGCGGGAGCCGTCCGCCGCGAACCGGAAGGTCGAGCCATTGCCATTGTCGGACACGACCAGAGTTCCCTCTTGCTCAAACGCCACGCCGTAAGGGCGGCTCAGGCCGGTAGCAAAAACGGATCGAGTTCCAGCCGGGGTGAATTTGACGATGGAGCCGCTGCCAGAATCCGCCACGAAGACATTATTCGCGGCATCGACGGCGACGCCCGAAGGGAAATTGAGCCCTATTCCGAAAGTGCTCTTGGAGCCACTGGGGGTGATCTTGGTGATGACGTTGCCGGCAAACTCCGCCACGAACAGATTGCCCAGGCTGTCGAAGGCGATGCCGGCGGGTTGATTCAGCTGAATGGCGAAGGGTGTTCTGCTTCCATCAGAGGCGAACTTGTGGATGACCCCGTCTCCGGAAGTCGACACGAACAAATTGCCGGTCGCATCAAAAGTCACCCCGACAGGGGA
>QHMY01000175.1:8899-9822 GCA_003218305.1 Verrucomicrobiota bacterium | reverse complement strand
GCCTCGCGCGCTGAAATTTTCCGCGAGTGTTTGCAGCGTTACGGTTTTTCCGGTGCCGGTCGCGCCGGCGATGAGGCCGTGCCGGTTCGCCATTTTCGGCAGCAAAAAAATGTCTACTTTCGATTTCGCGATGAGAATGGGCTCGTTCATAGGCAAGGACGTATTCTGTCGGATTGGCGGGGACTGTCGAGCCCGGGCTATTCTCGACCGGGCGTAAGATACCGATCACTCAACGTGCGTGGAAAAGCGACCTCGCCCGCAAGATTCTGTAGCCGTCGCGCTGCGCGCGACGCAACGAGCTGTGGTACCGCGATCGCTTCGCACAGCGAAGCGGCTACAGAAGCAGATCCGGCGGCTCGACGAAGCACCAGGCCATCGCCTACAGCTGTTTCTTTTTCGCGAGGCGCTTAACGGCGGCGTGGCGACGGGCGAATTCCCCGAAAGGCATCGCGGGCGAGCCCATGACCTTGGTGTCGTCGGGCACGTCGGCGAGGACGGCACTCTTCGCAGCCACCTGGACCCGGTGTCCGATCTTGAGATGGCCGGAGAAGCCGCTTTGCCCCGCCACAAAAACATAATCGCCCAGCTCGGTGGAACCGGCGATGCCAACCTGCGAGACGAGCAGGCAATGTTTGCCGACTTTTACGTTGTGTCCGATCATCACCAGATTGTCGATCTTGGTCCCCTCGCCTATCACGGTTTCACCCAGCGCTGCGCGATCGATCGTCGTCCCCGCTCCGATCTCGACGTCATCCTCGATCCGGACGATCCCGATCTGCGGGATCTTATGGTGCCTGCCTTCATGCATGGCGAAACCGTAGCCATCCGAGCCGATGACGACGCCGGCGTGGATGATGCAGCGCTGGCCAATGCGAGTCCCGTCGTAGATGACCACGTTCGGATAAATGATCGAATCATTACCG
>QHMY01000175.1:0-8849 GCA_003218305.1 Verrucomicrobiota bacterium | reverse complement strand
GAATGGCCCTACGGCGACGTTCGTTCCGAGCTTCGCGCTTGAGGCAATTGATGCTTCGGGCGAGATGCCCTTTGGCATCGGACGCGCCGAAAACCAACGGGTCATGATTCGTGCAAAGGCAAAGTAAGGATCATCGACGCGGATCCATCGCTCGTCGTCCCCGGTGAGATTTTGCGGCACGAGAATGGCGCCGGCCTTCGTCTCAGCCAGTTGCGGCGCGTACTTGCGATTGCTCAGAAAGCTCAGTTGCTCCTCGCGTGCCTCTCCCAGCGCAGCGACCCCCGTGACGCGACGTTCCCGATCTCCCTGAAACTGGCCTCCAACAAAATCGACGATTTCTCCTACGGAAACAGCAGGCATTGCTCCGACTGTAAAGGATTAGAGGAAGATGGAAAGCCCTGTAGCCGCGGCCCTGTGGGCCGCGCGGTGTGCGCATGGCAATTGCCGGTAGGGCGAGACTCTGTCGAGCCATCTGAGAGCGTCTCGGAGCAAGCGCGGCTCGACTGAGTCTCGCCCTACCAAATCAGATGCACTCCCAGAGGGCCACGGTTACAGCACGGCAACAGAGTTGCACAGCATCAATTCCATTTCTTCATACTCGGCCAGGCCGCCTGCAGCGTTGTATTGAGATCGCGGCAGACAAAGATCTCGAAATGCTCGTCTCTCCGCGAATAGGGGTGATAAGTGCGTCCGGCCGGTTCTACGCTCGCGAAGTGCTCGCGATCACCAGAGCCGTCGCTGCCCAGGACAATCACGCTTTGGCCGGTGTAGTCGCGCGGGCCCCATAACCAGTAGTTCTGGTGGCTGCTGATCGCCTTGGGCAATCCATACTTCGCCCCGAAGAAGTCGATCGCCCCCGCCTGGCCATAACTGTTGGCAAAGATTGCAGTCGCCGCGCGTTGCTCGGGAGGCAGGGCGTCATAAACCCGCGCGACTTCCCGGGTCATTTCTTCCCATCCGAATTCATCGGCGAAATATTGTGGCAACGGGCCGGTCGACTGGTTTTCGGCCTTGGGCGGCTCCAGTCCAATCGCCTTTTGATAACGGATGTAGGTTTCCGGTGGCAGAATGGGCGCCACGGTGGGCGCAAGGAGACAAGTCGAAATCACGATTAAGACCGCGTAAACGGCGCGGCTCCAGCGGCCTCGCTCCCGCGTCATCCTTTCAAAGGCTACAGCACCGGCCGCGAAAAGCATCGGATAGGCCGGGGACAGATAATAATTCTTTCCCTTCAAGACAATGAAACTGACGAGCATCAGCAGGTAAGTCCAACCGAGGATACGATAGCGGCCACCATTTCGATTCAAAAACAACCAACCCAGCCCACCCAGCCAAAGCGGGAACAGGATCGGATTCAACGTCATCGCCTGATCCAGGACGAAAGCGATCGGCCCCCGCACGACATCTCGTCCAGACCCGCGGATGTTGCGCATCAACTCCAGGAACGGGAAATCGTGACGGATCAGCCAGATCAAGTTGGGAACAAAGATGAGAAAGGCACAAAGGGCCCCGATCCAAATCCAGGCGTTGGAGAGAAAGCGCCGTTGCGGCGTGAGGAACAGGGCGACGAAAACGGCGAGGGCGAAAAAGGCGGCGGTATATTTATTTTCCATTCCGAGTCCGAGAAGAACGCCGAAGCAAAGCCAGTAACGCGGATCGCCCTGGTTGATCGCGCGGACCACGCACCAGGCGCACCCGAGCCAAATGAGCGGCTCAAATGCGTTCATGGTCAGCCAATGATGCATGAGAAGAAAAATTGGGGTCGCAATCACCGCGAGCGCGGCCAGCGCCTGGGCAAAAGCGCGGCCACCCATTTCACGGGCGAGTTTTCCGCTTAGCCAAACGGTCGCAGCGCCCGCGAAGGCGGGCAAAAGTCGCAAGCCGAGGAGCGACTCGCCGAACAGATGCCGCGAAAGCCAGGCTACGACGGCGATCAGCGGCGGCTGATCGACGTAACCGAAAGCGAGGTGCTCGGAGCAGGCGAGATAATACAATTCGTCGCGAAAGATCCCGTAGCGACCTGCGGTGAGGAGGTGAAAAAGGAGCTTCGCGGTCGCGAGAGAAAGAACGATGACTGGACCAGCAAGAGAATTATCGTCCCTGGCCGGGCCAACCCGAGTGAGGTGAATTGCCGGTTCCATCATTGCGCGCGCTGAATCCTGACGCCGTCAATCGCCATCGGGCACGAACATCCGTCTCATCTCGCCGGTTTGACGCAAGCGAAAGGCGTTGTCAACAACACCTCTCGCCAACTCGGCGATCGCGGCGCCGCGGAAGGTTTCGCTTGTGCTTACGACACTGAAAACGTAAGAAAGCGTATCGCCTTGCTGCCCTGCCTGCTAGATAGCAACAACGAATGACTAAACGCTCTCGCCAACAGGTGATATTGGCCACGACGCTGGGGCTCTCCTTATTGTTGGGAGGGCACCTGCGAGCGCAGTCCGCTCTGGACGGTTTCGACCCGAACGCGAACAACTATGTTCAAGCCATGGCCATCCAACCGGATGGCAAGATTCTGGCGGGCGGGTGGTTCACCAATATCGGGGGGCAGGCGCGCAATTTCATCGCCCGGCTCAATCCTGCGACCGGTCTGGCAGATTCGTTCAATCCCAACGCGGACTTTTATGTCTGGACAATCGTGGTGCAGACCGACGGGAAGATCCTGGTGGGCGGTTCTTTCCATAATATCGGCGGAGAGCAACGAAACCTGATCGTGCGCCTGGATCCAGTGACCGGTTTACCGGACGCATTCAATCCGAACCCGAGCAGTACTCAACAGGGCAGTCCCAGCGTCCTGACGACGGTGGTCCAGCCGGATGGGAAAATTCTCGTAGGCGGCAGCTTTACCCAGATGGGAGGCCAGCCGCGCAATAATATTGCTCGCCTCGATCCCACCACCGGCTTGGCTGACTCTTTCGACCCAAGCACGGACGTGAGCATCAGCTCCACTTCCGTCTACTCCATCACGATACAACCCGACGGAAAGATTCTCGTTACCGGCTCTTTTCGGCAGGCCGGGGGACAACCGCGAATGGGAATAGCGCGACTTGATCCGATAACTGGCCAGGCTGATTTCTTTAATCCTCAGCCGACTCCTACGTACAATGCCCCACCCGTCGCTTCGATTGCCCTGGAGCCAGATGGCGAAATTATAGCCGGCGGTGGATTTGCCGGGATCGGCGGGCAGCAGCGCGCCCGCATTGCCCGGCTGGATCCGGCAACGGCGCTAGCAGACTCATTTGACGCGCACTTGGCTTACGATCTCAAGGGTAATATCGGCGATATCAACGCCGTCGCGATCCAGCCTGATGGGAAAATTGTCGTGGCCGGCAGTTTCACGGGTCTCGGCGGGCAATCGCGCAATCACGTCGCGCGACTCGATCCGGCGACCGCACTCGCAGACTCCTTCAACGCGAACCTGCCCCACCAAAGTTCCTTCGTGAAGTCGGTCGCTCTGCAGGCAGACGGCAAGATCCTGATTGGGGGGGGCTTCACCACCATCAACAGCCAGACGCGCAACCGCATTGCGCGGCTGGAAATCGACGGAAAACTCGATCAAACCCTCAACCTGAACATGGCGGGCATCGATGTGCTGGCCACTGCTTTTCAACCGGACGGCAAGATTCTCATCGGCGGCAATTTCACCATGATCCTGGGGGCGAACCGGCGTTACATAGCCCGGCTGAATAGAGACGGCACGCTTGACCCAACCTTCGATCCAAACGCCGGCGCTCCGGTTCATGCAATCGCAGTCCAGGCGGACGGCAAAGTTTTGGTAGGCGGCCAATTCCTGAGTCTCGGGGGGGTACCGCGAAACCGAATCGCCCGCATCGATGCCATTACCGGCCAGCCTGATTCATTTAACCCGAACTCGAACGCTGTCGTTCGCTCCATTGCGGTGGAAGCAGACGATGAGATTTTGGTGGGAGGCGATTTCACCAACATCGGTGCCCAGACGCGCAAGTACATCGCACGTCTCAATCCCGTCACCGGCCTCGCAGATTCCTTCGATCCAAATGCAAACGGGGCGGTTCACACCATCGTGGTCCAAAAGAACGGGGATATTTTGGTTGGTGGCGCATTCAACGGAGTGGACAGCATCGGAGGAGAGTCGCGCAACTTCCTGGCCCGGCTCAACGACAGCGGCTTGGCTGACGCGTTTAATCCCGACGCGAATGACCTGGTGCATTCGATTGCACTCCAGGAAGATGGCAAGATTCTGACGGGTGGTGCTTTTAGCCACATTGGGGGAGTAACACGAAACCACCTCGCCCGGTTGGACTCAAGCACTGGGCTGGCCGACTCCTTCGATCCGAACGCCACTGATAATGTTTACTCGGTCGCGGTCCAGGCCGATGGCAAGGTCGTGGCCGCGGGCGCCTTTCAGGGAGCGGGCAGCATCGGTAGGCAATCTCGAAACCGAATCGCCCGGCTCGATGGCACAACAGGATTGGCTGATTCGTACGATCCGAACGCGAATAACGAGGTCCATACCACCGCAATCCAATCTGACGGCAAGATCCTGGTGGGTGGCCTGTTCAGTGGGCCCAACAGCATTGGCTTGGAAACGCGAAACTCTTTCGCCCGTCTGGGTAACGACACCCCTGCGAAACAGAATCTCTCTGTCACCCCCCACACAATTACCTGGAGCCGGACCGGCGCCAGTCCCCAATTGGCCCGCGTCACCTTCGAACATTCAATCGACAATGTGGACTATGCCTTACTCGGCGAGGCGACCACCTCGGGCGACGGTTGGACGATGACCGGCCTGAGTTTGCCTATAGAACAGAATTTCTACATTCGCGCTCGCGGTTACTACCTGATTGGCGGCCAGTACGGTGTCGAATCGATCCGAAATAGTTTCATTCTAGGCCCGAACACCGTGGGCAACATCTCCACCCGGGTTCTGGTCCAACCGGGCGACCGAGCCATGATCGGCGGGTTCATCATTACTGGAACTCAACCGAAGACAATTATCGTTCGGGGAATTGGGCCCTCTTTGCCGGTACCTGGAACACTGGCCGATCCAATCATCGACGTTTATGGTTCTTCCGGTCAATTGCTCGCTTCGAATGACAACTGGCGCGACGCCGATTCCGCGCCACAGATCATCGCTAGCGGCTTGGCGCCAGCCAATGACTTCGAAGCAGCGCTTTGGGTAGTCCTCGATGCGGGCGCGTACACTGTCGTCGTGCGAGGGGCTAACGACTCTTCGGGAGTAGGTTTATTCGAAGTGTACGATCTGGATCGAACGGTTGACTCCAGGCTGGCGAATGTTTCCACGCGCGGCTTTGTCCAAACCGGGAACAACGTTCTCATCGGCGGACTGATTGTGCTGGGCCAAACTCCTTTCAGGATAATGGTGCGTGCTATCGGCCCATCGCTGACTGTGCCCGGCCCGCTGGCAGATCCGACAATAGCGCTGCACAACAACGAAGGGACCCTAATTGCCACCAACGACAACTGGAGATCCGACCAGGAAGCCGAGATTATCGCGACCGGAATTCCACCGACCAACGATGCCGAATCCGCTCTGGTAAAGACTCTACCGCCGGGCAACTACACCGCCATTTTGCGCGGAGCCAATGACACGACGGGAATTGCGGTGGTTGAAGCCTACGGATTGAATTAAGTGTGAGGCAGCCGGCGAAATAGACATAGGCACCACAGGCCGAATCGTGCCGCCGTCAGCGGTTCCCGATATGCAACGCTCGTTTCTCCACCGAGAGCGCGGCTTCCTTCACGGCTTCGCTCAGGGTGGGATGCGCGTGAACAGTGCGACCAAGGTCTTCTGAACTGCCGCCGAACTCCATCACGGCAACCGTCTCCGCGATTAATTCTGAGGCGGCGTGCGAAAGGATATGCGCGCCCAGAATTCGATCGGTCTCGGCGTCGGCCACGAACTTTACGATGCCTTCGTAATCTTCGTTGGCGACGGCCCGGCCATTTGCGCGGAAAGGAAACTTCCCGATCCGGACGTTCATCCCCTTCTCTTTCGCGAAATCTTCCGTGACGCCGACGCCGGCGAGCTCGGGGTTGGTGTAAATGATACCGGGAATCACGTCGTAATTCACGTGGCCGGCCTTCCCGGCGATCATTTCGACGCAGGCGATGCCTTCTTCCTCGGCCTTGTGCGCCAGCATCGGGCCCGCGATCACGTCGCCGATCGCGTAGATGCCCTCGACGTTAGTGCGGAAGTGCTCGTCCACTTTCACGCGGCCGCGATCGTCGAGCGTGACGCCGAGTTTTTCTCCAAAAACGCCTTTGGCAAAGGCACGGCGGCCGACGGAGACGAGCACTTTGTCGGCTTCGAATTTCAGTTCTTCGCCGCCCTTCGTGGCGGTGGCAACCGCGCGACCATTTTCGACTTTCACGGAACCGACTTTCGTCTCGAGATGGAAAGCCATGCCTTGGGCGGTGAGCGATTTCTGCAACAAGTTTGCCAGCTCGAGATCGAAGCCGAGTGCGATCCGCGGGAGAAATTCGAGCACAATTACTTCGGAGCCGAGCCGACTCCAGACCGAGCCAAGTTCAAGACCGATCGCGCCACCGCCAATGACGAGAAGTTTCTCCGGCGCCTTCTCAAAGGTGAGCGCCTCGGTGCTGCTGACGATTACTTCGCCGTCGAACTTCATGTTGGCCAGCTCGACCGGCACGCTGCCGGTGGCGATGAGGATGTGGGCTGCCTCGATCTCCTGGCTGTCGCCTCCGTCCGGTTTGATCACGACGCGACCCGGTGCCGTGACTGTTCCCAGTCCCTGAAACGTCGTGATCTTGTTTCCCTTCATCAGCGCCTTCACGCCGCCATTCATGGTCTTCACGACCTTGTCTTTGCGGGCGAGCATCTTAGCCAAATCGAGACCGACGGTTTCCAACACGATGCCATGTTTGGCAGCTTCCTTTTTCGCGAAAACGTAGTGATCGCTGGAAGTGAGGAGCGCTTTGCTTGGGATGCACCCTATGTTGAGGCAGGTGCCGCCGAGCTCCTTGTCCTTTTCGACGATGGCGGTCTTCAAGCCGAGCTGCGCGGCGCGAATCGCCGCGACATATCCGCCGGGTCCCGAACCGATGACGACGAGATCAAATTTATCCATGGCTATTAAATAGGTCGTATAGGTCCCATGGGACCTATAAACTGTCCACCGTGCCCCAGAACTTTATCCCGCCCCACGGCGGGTACGAAGACCTGCTTTCTTTTCAGAAGGCGAGGATTGTCCATGATGGCACGGTGCGGTTCTGCGAGCGGTTTCTCGACAGGCGAGACCGAACCGTGGGTCAGATGGTGCAGGCAGCGCGATCCGGGAAGCAGAATATTCTTGAGGGAAGCCAGGCCTCCGGAACTTCCAAGGAGGCCGAGATAAAGCTGATAAACGTGGCCCGCGCAAGTTTGGAGGAGTTGCTCGAGGATTATCGAGATTTCCTGCGGGTTCGGGATCTGGCGCTCTGGGACAAGAACAGCCGGGAAGCGCGGTTCGTGCGGCGGCTGGGCAGCGGCCCCAATAGGTCCTATGAGTCCTATGCGACCTATATCGAGACCCGCCCCGCGCAGGTGGTGGCCAACATCCTCATCTGCCTGATTCACCAAACAAACTACCTGCTGGACCAGCAGCTTCGTCAATTAGAGAAGGCGTTCCTAAAGGAAGGTGGCCTCCGCGAGCGCATGACCCGCGCTCGCCTCTCCGCAAGGTCTAACCCTCGCTAGAAATCCAGCGGCAGCTTCTTCGGATCCTCGATGCACTGCTTCACGGTAACGAGGAACGTCACGGCTTCCTTCCCATCGACGGCTCGATGGTCGTAACTCAGCGCCAGATACATCATCGGCCGGATAACGATCTCATCTTTTATCGCGACCGGCCGCTTCAGGATCGCATGCATGCCAAGGATGCCGCTTTGCGGTGGATTCAGGATTGGGGTGCCCATCAACGAGCCATATACGCCGCCGTTTGAAATCGTGAATGTGCCGCCCTGCAAGTCTTCGATCTTGATCTTTCCTTCACGCGCCCGCGTCGCGTAATCCGCGATGTCGCGCTCAATTTCCGCGAAGCTTTTCTTGTCCGCATCGCGCACCACCGGCACCACCAAGCCCCGCTCCGTCCCGACCGCGATTCCAATGTCGAAAAAATTGTTCAGAATCATGTCGTCACCCTCGATCCGACTATTGATGGACGGTTCCGCCTTCAATCCTTCCACGGCCGCTTTGATGAAGAACGACATGAACCCGAGCTTCAGTCCGTTCTTCTTCGTGAAAGCATCCTGAGATTTCGCGCGGAGTTCCTGCACCGCCGTCATGTCGCATTCGTTGAAAGTAGTCAGGGTTGCGGTGGTGTGCTGCGCCATGACGAGCTGGGCCGCAATCTTGCGTCGAAGGGGCGACATCTTCTTACGGGTGAACCGTTCGTTCTTCGCTTCACCCGCCGGCTTTTCTTCCGCGCCCGGTTCAGCCTTCGCGTCCGGCGCCGCCGACGGAGCCGGAGCGTCCTCGCGACTCTTCGCCGCGGCCAGCGCGTCCCCTTTTGTCAGCCGCCCGCCCTTGCCGCTCCCACTGATCTTCTCCGGGTCGAGCTTTTCCTCTGTGACCACCCGCCGCACTGCCGGGGACATGGCGTCGGACGATTTCGCCGGCGGGGCCGGCTTCGGTTCGTCCTGCGTCTTGGCGCTCGCTTTGGCAGGGCTCGGCTCCGTCGCCGGTTTTGCGCCGCTTCCTGAGTCCTCTTCAATCACAGCGACGACGTCTCCGATCTTTACTTCCGCGCCTTCGGCGACCTTGGTCTGCAAAACCCCATCCTTCTCGGCCGTGATTTCGGTAGAGACTTTATCTGTTTCCAAGGTAAACAGCGCGTCGCCGGCTT
>QHMY01000087.1 GCA_003218305.1 Verrucomicrobiota bacterium | reverse complement strand
GAACGGAGCCTGCGAACCCGGATCCGGGTTCACCGGCAGGCACCCTGTCCAATAGAACAGTTTCGTGCTCGGCGTGGCGGTGAACTGCATGTCGCCATTCGACCCGACAGTCGCCACTGAAATCGGCGCATTGCCGTATACGCTTACTGGGAACGGCAGATTGACCTGCGTAGCGCAGTCGTCGCAGTGGTTGCCGATGTCGGTGCCCCCGGCGGTTATCGCGCCAGCGGCACTAGCTGTCGTATAGGTTACCTGGCAAGGGGTTGGCGTAGCAGAAGGCGAAGCGGTCGGCGACGGCGTCGGGCTAGGTGTTATCGTCGGGGTCGGCGTGGGAGTGGCGCAGATTGTGGGTATGTAGTTTACCCGCAGGCCCGATGTCAGCGTCGCTGTCGTGCAAGAAAATTGCGTGAACAGATTCAGATTTTTCTGGATGCCGCTGACTGCCGTCGCGCCGTTGTTGGCGTTTGCCCCGTAGATCGTCGACAGGGTATTGGAGCCTTCGGTCAGTAGGACCTCGAACTCGGCGGTGCCGGCAATGTTGAAGTAGGCGGCCTTCCATCTGATGACGAACTGCCGGTTAGGCACAGCTCCCAGGGTCTGGGTAAAGATACCGCAGTCGGGGCACGCAGCTGTAACATCGGTGCGCAGATCGTCATAGTACGGGAACAGCGTATTCAGGAACGGAGCCTGCGAACCCGGATCCGGGTTCACCGGCAGGCACCCTGTCCAATAGAACAGTTTCGTGCTCGGCGTGGCGGTGAACTGCATGTCGCCATTCGACCCGACAGTCGCCACTGAAATCGGCGCATTGCCGTATACGCTTACTGGGAACGGCAGATTGACCTGCGTAGCGCAGTCGTCGCAATGGTTGCCGATGTCGGTGCCGCCGGCGGTTATCGCGCCAGCGGTCGTAGCGGTCGTATAGGTTACCTGGCAGGGGGTTGGCGTTGCACTTGGGCTCGCCGACGCACTTGGGCTCGCCGACGGACTTGGGCTCGCCGACGGACTTGGGCTCGCCGACGGACTCGGGCTCACCGACGGACTCGGGCTCACCGACGGACTTGGACTCGCCGATGGACTCGGGCTCGCCGATGGACTTGGACTCACCGACGGACTCGGGCTCGCGGAAGGACTGGCCGAGGGCGAGGCTGTTGGTGTTGGGGAAACTGTCGCGCTTGGCGAAGCTGAGGCGGTGGGTGATGCGCTCGCCGACGGAGAGGCACTTGGCGTTGCGCTCGGCGAAGCGGACGCGCTTGGTGAAGCACTTGGCGACGGAGACGCACTTGGTGTTGCGCTTGGCGAAGCTGTCGGACTTGGGGAAGCGCTCGGCGACGGCGAGACACTTGGTGTCGGGGTCGGTGGGGTCGGCGTTAGCGTTGGGGTCGGTGTCGGTGTCGGTGAAGGCGTGGGAGATGGTGACGGTGTTGGAGTTGGTGTCGGCGTTGGGGTCGGCGTGGGCGTTGGGGTTGGAGTGGGTGCCGCGATCGCCAGGCACCAGCTTGCAATCGACCCGGTTTCGCCGCCGGAAGCAGCATCATCCAGGATGTACAGTCTCCACGTCCCGTTCGGGTTCGTTCCGTTAAACTGGGTGGCAAAGGTATTCGGACCAGGCGCCGAAGTACCGCCTGGCTCGCCGTAAGGTCCGGCTGGAGCGGGCGCCGGAAATGCGTCTCCAGCGATTTCATTGGTCGGCTTGAAAAGGCCGCTCACGAGCGGGCCGGCATCAGGCAGAAAGGTGCCGGCGGCATCGCTCAGGGTAAAGTTAAGTGTGCCCGTCGCGCCACCGGTGCCCCCAACGTCGGAAAATACAATCAATGTGGCGCCGGTCGGCCCGACCAGCAGCATATCCACATCATCAGGCCGAGCGCTCCGCTGAAAGCCGTTCAACGTGAGCGTGATGTTGGTCAACGGCGAGCCAAGCCCCGAGACAACTACTGTGCCGGGATACGGCGCTCCCACGCCCCCGTCGGTGCTGAATGTGACCGAGCTTCCGCAGAAAGTCCCCGGCGGAGTGGGTGTCGGAGTCGGCGTCACGGTCGGCGTCGGCGTTGGAATCGGCGTCGGTGTTCCGCTTGGGGTAGGCGTCGGAGTGAGAGTCGGCGATGGCGACGCCGTTGGCGTGGGGGTAGGGCTTGGGGCGGTCGCAGTAATAGTCAGGTCCCAGCTGGTGACCGATCCGGTTTCGCCCCCGGAGGCTGCATCATCCAAAATATAAAGGCTCCAGGTGCCGTTTGGGTTAGTGCCATTGAACTGGGTCGCGAAGGTGTTGGGGCCGGGTGCAGAAGTGCCGCCCGGTTCGCCGTAAGGGCCTGTCGGAGCGGGGGGAGGAAATGCGTCTCCAGCGCCTTCATTCGTCGGCTTGAAAGTCCCGCTCGCGAGGGGACCGGCATCGGGCAGGAAGGTCGCGCCCGTGTCGCTTAGCGTAATCGTCAGCGTGCCAGTCGCACCGCCAGTGCCGCCCACATCCGCGAATACGACGAGAGTGGCGCCAGTCGGACCGACCAGCAGCATGTCGAGGTCGTCAGGACGGCCGCTGCGCTGGAAATTGTTTAAGGTGAGCTTCACGCTCGTCGTCGAGGCACCAAGACCCGAAACGACGATCGTGCTCGGATAGGGCACACCGTTACTGCCGTCGTTGAATGTGATCGGTCCGCCAAAAAACGATCCGGGCGATGGAGTTGGCGACGGCGTCGGTGTTGGCGTCGGCGAGGGGGTGGGCGATACGCTCGGCGTGGGCGTCGGCGAGGGCGCCGCTGCCGTCACGGTTATGCTCCAGGAAGAAAGCGCGGCACCGGCGTCCGCAGACGCAGCATCGTCTCGCGAATACAGGTGCCAGGTTCCGTTCGGGTTCAACCCGCCAAAAGCCACGCTGAACGTCACGGTGCCATTCGCGCCGGCACATGTATTGCCAGCGGCATTGAGTGTTAGTCCCAGCCCGAAGTCCGCCCCTGTTTCGGCCGCGCTGTAATCAGCAGGCTTGTAGGTGGTGCCACTGACCCACCCGACGCCGTCCGGCACACAAGTCGCCCCCGCATCCGCGAGCGTTATGGTGGTCACACCAATGGCGGTCGTCCCGCCGCCATCACCGAGGAATTCCAAATTGTGAGTTCCATCTGGATGAACTAAAAGAAAATCCAGATCGTCCGGGCGAACCGCTGAAGTGAAGGCCAACGTCACCGTTACCGTCACCGTCGTCCCCGCGACCCCACTCACCACCACGGTCTGGTTTTGAACGGCGCCGCTATCCGGAATGGTAAAAGCGCCTCCGGAAAATGTCTGGGCTTGAATCTGGGGAGCGATCAGCGCGAAAGCGACAAGGGCGGCGGGAAGAAGCCAGCGGAGCCGACTGGGGATTGCATTCACAAGGGGCCTTTCTCTTGGGGTTACACTGAAACGCCGTCCAGCTAATCCAACTCCAAGCTCGACCACCTGGACGAACGCCTCTACGAGATTGCCGCATTCTTACCAAGTATCAAGATTTCCTGTCTAGCGTTATTTTTGCGCCCCGTCTCCGTTTTGTCTTCTCCACCAAATCACAGCCGGCTGAGCCGGCCGTGGCTAAAGTCGGCCCTGCCGCAGAGGATTTGCTTGACGCGGCCCGCCGCAGGTTAGAAAAAGAACGTTGTCTTCCTGCGACATGAAAATCGAAACAGGCTTCCCGCGCCGACGATTTCTCGCGAGCAGCGCTCTCGCCGCCTGCGCCTTGCTCGTCCCTCGCGTGCAGGGGAAATCCCGTTCTGCGCCCGCTGAACCGACGGTAGCGGTGAACGAAGACGATCAGGCGGTCATCGCCGAGTTAGCGGCGTACAGTTCCACTGTTTATCTCTGGGGCGGTCCCGCAAATTTCCCTCCACACCCATTGAAGGCCGCGGCGGAAACCACTCGGTTCACCAAATTCCTGGTTTTGGTAAACGATTTCGAAAGACTCGCTCTCTATCTGATTTCGGAAGATCTGGAGCATCTGGGCGTAGTCTATGCCGGCGGTCCCCATCTTGCCTTTGTGTTCGGAACAACGGCCTTCACCGTGACAAATTACGGGGCCCGAGATTTCAATCAGGCGATCCGTTGAACTGCTGGTAATGCTGGAACTTGATCGAGTCGGCTCCACGGATTTTTCGCCGCTTTTGCACGATGCTTTCCGACTCGTGACAGCGGACGGCGCTTCGCTCGGCCTCGAGTTGGTGGAGGTCCACGAGAGCGGGCGTAATCGCCCGGCGCAAGAGCGATCGTCGTTTGCGCTATTGTTCAAGGGCACGCGAGACAAACTGCTCCCGCAACAGATGTACCAGATGGAGCACGCCACCCTCGGCCTGATGGAGCTTTTTATCGTTCCGGTCCAAGAGGATCAGACCGGTTACTACTACGAAGCCGTCTTCAATTAGACCTGGCCGCCCTTCTGTCGCTGCGCCTCGAGCTCCCGGTAGACCGGGTCGATCCAGCGCGCGCTCAATTCGCGAATGAGTGGGCTCCCTGCCTCTTTTCCCCCGGTCGAATTCGCCGTAAAAAATAACGAAGGATTCTTGGCGTCGAACTGCGTTACGTGACGCATTCGATCCAAGTCTTCCTCGGTCCAATCGAGGTTGAAATACTCGGGTAACGACGTCCAAACGGCATCGGGAAGCTCGCGATAATTGACCACGCGTCCGCCGGAGCGGAGTTGGTTGAGGGCCGCAGCGCAAACTTGGGACAGGACCGCCGCGCAATATGCGTCCGCCGACATTTGCGAGGCGGCTGTCGGGTCCAATCCTGGAAGATCCAAATCGATCAAACCCGGCACCAGGTGCAGGGCGCGTTGCTTGAACTGCGAAGTTAGGACCTCAACCGGATCGCGATAGATGAAAATCCAGGGAACATCTGGAAACGCGCGCCGGATCAGCGGCAGGTTGATCGTGTGCCAGCTGTCGAACTTCACGAAAAACTGTTTTTCATCTCCGCTTCGCGGTTGGCCGAATGCGCTGAGCAAGCCGCGGAGCCACGCGATTTTCTGTTCTTCGGTCGCTCCTCGAACCTTCGCTCGCAGAAGGCTATCAAGCGGTGGCGCCTCTGAGACGACAATGTTTTGCGGCAACGCCGCCAGCATTTGCGCGAGCAAGGTTGAACCGCAACGCGACATGTGAAAAATGAAACCGGTCGGCGAGAGACCGGGCCGAACCGCCTGCCAGTGGGTCAGCGTGTCGAGAGAAGTTTGATGGCGAAAGAGAAGGTTGAAAGGCTCGCGGAGGCATTGCTCGATCGTCTGCTCAAAAAACGGCTCCACCAGGCGTCGTGTCCCGACATGGCACCAATCCACGACAGCCGGCTCTGAATTGCAGGCGACGCGAATGGGAAGCCAACCGTCGAGTTGCGGCAGCTTCGCTAAGTCGCTTGCTCTCTCCATGCCCTCCGTGCCGCTTGCAAGGCGGCGTCCAAATCGCCTGGGGTGAATGGGGCGCCGAGTTGCTCTCCGAGTCGAAGGGCCACGCTGGTGAATTCGTTCCGGTCTGTTGCCTGCATCAGTTCGCCTTGAAGCGCCGGATCGCTCAACACCATTCGGCGAAATTGCTCAAACTCGCTTTCCGCGCCAGGCGTTGCAGCCATTTCTTCCCCGGCATTGATGAGGGCGCGCAGCCAATCGTTGAGCAGACAATCGATGACGAGATGAATGCGATCCACGCTGCTGCGATTTTGCACCCGGTGGGGCAGGCTCAGGTCAAGATACCAACACTCGCCCTCCCGCATAACCACGCGTTGTCCGTTGAGAAAAAACTCCACCCCGGGATCTGTGATGATCGGCACGTGCAAACGAATTTCGCCGGATTCCCAGCCCAGATCGTCATCCCGATGCTCGCGAATATAGGAGCCAGCCGTCAGTTTCAAGAGCCGCACGGATTTGAGCGAGCATCGCAACATTTCCAACGCGGCGGCGATGCGCGGGCAGTGCCGCAGAGCTGCGGTATCTGCAAATTCCCGCGCGGCCGGGTCGGAATAAAGGGTCGGAAGGTTCCCCGGCGCAGCCCGCAGGGCAACACCAGTCCAATCACCTTCAAAATAGGTTGTATTGAAATGGGCGAGCCATTCCGCGGAAGCGATCTGCTCCAGATCAGCCTCCAGACCAGCCGGGTCGAACTGGATCGGAAGCTTAACGGCAACCTTCACGCTCAAGGCAAACCAGGTCGAATCTTTGAGATGATCGCAAAAACGACACCCACGCGGTTTGACGGCGACGCGAAACTTCCGAGACGCCTTTAGTTCCTGGATGGGAATACGCCAGACAACGCGATGCAATAATTCAGGACGAGCAGCGGCTGAATATTTGTGTGTGGTTGGTTGCCGCCGCCTCCGCTGATCATGGCGGGGTTCATGGTCGTATTCGGCGCCGCCTTCGAATAGCCTTTCGTGGCCAAATCCGCCGGAAGTGCTGCTGTGGGGATTCCCACCGTCGCATCATCGTCCACCGCATTAACGGTATGGGTGTGAGGAGGAAGTTGCTGGGAGTTTAACGTCACGCTTTCAGTGCCAGTCACTTCACCCAGGACATAGTTCGAAAGGCCGGGTCCCTGGCCGTTACTGATGGCGCAGCGCCCACGCAAGTCAGGCAGAGCAAAGGTGGTCTGGCCATTGCCCCCGTAGGTCGTGCCCAGCAGGGAAAACAAGGCGGTGTTCTGCGAGATCGACAGGATTTGTCCCTGACAAAAGGCCCAGCCGCGGGGCGCGAAGTTGTAAGGGACCAGCATAATTTCACCAAGAAGTGGATCAGCAGGCATAATATTGCTCCTTCAATGGGGTTGAGTTGCTCAAGGGTTCGGGGTTGGGTTTTGGGGTTATCACACAAACTCTCTCTGTTGCGCTGTGTTCCTGGCCAGAAACACCCACCTGCTTCGCGCGCCGAAGCCGCGCTCCAAGGGGGAGCGCGTGGAGCTATTGTTAATCCTCCGCGCAAAAACGTGTCCAGCCTTTTTTGGAAAATTTTTAGGGGATCTCACACCCGCCTACACCGAGGCTACGGCGCGGCGAGCGCAGGACACAGCCTGCCTGCATCGCTATCTCTTCCTCTCCGGTTTCCGGTATCCGCAATCCGAAATTTCCTCCGCTTCCATCCCACGACGGACGAGGACGAACGTTCCCAAATACAACTCGGGAACGAGGGACTTCGCCAGCGGCTGCGATCTCTGTGACCTGTAGCCGCTTCGCTGTGCGAAGCGCCTTATTGCGCGCGAATTCTTATCTGTTGCCCAGAGCCGCCCGCAGGGCGGCTGCTACAGAAGCGGAAAGGGCGGGGTCAATGACCCCGCCCTCCAGAAAACCACGAACCTTGGTGCTCGCACTCCATCCGGACCGTTACCGCTCCCGCCAGGAGCACGATTACGATCACGAGCAGAAGCACGAGAAAGGCTGGAAGCCTTACATCACGCCCTTGACGCTCTTGATGATGGCGCCCAGTTCCTTGTCATGCTTCTTGGTGCCTTCGGGCGAGGCCCAATAGGTGATGAGGAGAATCTTCTCTTTTGTCACCGCCAGAATGGTGAGGCTGATGTCCGCGTCGCCTTCCTTGTCTTTGCCTTTCCAGGAAACATCGACTCCGTCCATTCCATTCACCTTGCCCTCGGTGGATTTCATCGTCTTGTCATCGACTGTCACACCCTGTTCCTGCAGATATTTGACGGCCTCCTCGATGGACTTGTCCATGCCCTTGGCGTCGGTGGCCTCCACCGCGAAGTAAACTTCATTGTCGGCGGATTGCGATTCGACCCCGTTGTCGATTTCTTTCGACTGCCAATCGTCGGGGATGGTGATCGAAGCAAAAGCCTTCTCCTCGGGAATCTTGAAAGTCTTGGCGAAAGAGGGTGTGAGAAAGGCGAGGACGAAAAGGAGAGTGAGAGAGAGTGTTTTCATAGTTGTCGGCTTTTTACACGTGTCGGAATCGTTTGTCTATGTAGGGTTCAGGGATTCAGGTTTCGGGGTTCAGGTAACATGTTCCTCCGTCTGAACACTGAACCCCTGAACCCTGAAACCTGCCGGAGCGAGACGCGACGGCACCCCGCTACTCGGCCGCAGCGATCGAGCCGATGATGTCGTTCATGTCCTTGCCATGCGCTTTGTCGACTTCCTTGGTAGAGGCGCCGACGATGGAAAAATACTTACCGCCAATCGCAAAGGCCACGGCGTTTAAAGACATATCGGTGCCTTCCACCTTGCAGGCCGCTTCGACGCCCGTGAGCGTGAGGTCGCCAACTTTGCCGCTTTTCATTTCGTCCGATTTAAAATTTTGGCATTTCATCGCGTCCGACATGGCCGTGATAACCTTGGGCAACATTTCCTTGGCATCGGCGTCACTCTTCACCCCGGGTGAAGCGACGAACGCAATCTTAAATCCATCTTTGGCCGTGCAATAGATGCGGCCATCCGGTCCGTTCTCGGTCGTCCATCCATCCGGAAGGTTGAAGGTAAACGCCGGATCGTCGGCCGGGAATTCGACCTTCTTCGCCTGGAGCGAAGAGGAAAGGCCCAGAACGAGACAGGCCGTGGCGATAAAGGTGAGGAGCAACTTAGCGGGAACTGTTTTCATGCCGCGATGTCACACGAAACCCGACGGCAAGGCAATGCCTAAAACACGCGGGCTGGCGGTTCTAATATCGAAACTCGAATCTCGAAATCCGAAACAAATTCGAATGACCAAAGGAAAATGATCAAAACGGGAAACTGAACTTCCTCCTCTTGGATATTCGAGCTTGTTTCGAGCTTCGAATTTCGGAATTCGAATTTTCCCTACGGCCGCAGGCTCTTGGGGATATGGAGCTTTGCCAAATCATCCGGATCCCAACCAGTCCCGATGGTCAACCCACGCCAGGAGCCTTTTTCGCGTTTCAAGAAAACCGTCGCCGCGTCGGTCTGACCATCTTTTGGCGTCACCAGGACGCGAGCGTAGTCGCCCTCGATTTTCTCCACCTCTATCTTCACCGGCGCGGTATAGCCTTCCGCTGCGATGTATTTCCTGGTGCCGGCAATGATCGCCTCGTCATCGCCCCCGGCGAGCAGCGCTCCGGCGCAAATCAGGGAGCCGGTCAAAACTGCCAGCCAGAGAGTCCGACGAATGCTTCTCGAAATTTTCGTGATGTTCATGTTGCACCAATGACGAACGCCGAATGACGAATGTCGAACTCTTTTGCCGGATATTCGGAATCCGAATATCGAATCGGGCTGGGTGCGTTCCCAAGTGCAACTTGGGAACGAGGATCAATGTTCAAAGCGGGGGGAAATTCGAAACAGTTTCCCTTTCGGTAATTTCCCGTTTTCGATCGTTCGAATTTGTTTCGGATTTCGATATTCGAGTTTCGAATTTATCCCCCCGGCACTGGATCGTGCGTGCCCGGCGGGACCGAGGTCCGGCAGCGGAATAAGCGCGATGTCGTAAGCCAAAGACCTTTCGGGAATCCCTGTGTGAGCATCGCTTCCTCGGAATAATGGGAGCAGGTCGGCTCGAACCGGCAATGGACCACTCGGTCGGCAAGCGGCTTCAAAAACAACCGGTACCCGCCGAGCACCAGTCGTTGGTAAAGCGCCACCGAGATTTGTTGCCGGGGCGGCTGCGTCCAATCGCAAATCGCCGCCGTCGCAAGGACCACGGTGGCGATCCAGATGACCCAGACCCGGCGCGATCGCACGGCCGGCCGCGGCGCGGACAGACCGCGCTGGCTTCGATCCGTTTCTTCCTGCAGTGCGAGCATACGGCGAGGTTGCCGTTCGCCTGGGTGCGCGTCAATGCGATTAGCGCAGGGAAGGACCGCGGATTGCGCGGATCACACGGATGGGAAGGAAACGAGGATGGAAGGTTGAGGATCGAGGGTAGCGAAGGCTCGCCATCCTCCATTCTCTATTCTCTATCTTCGTAACTCTATCCGAGCCATCCGTGTCATCCGCGGTTAATTCTCCGTGTGTGGCCGCCCGCAAAAAAAGAATCGCCGCGGCTGCGAACACGCGCAGCCGCGGCGAAAAATCAATTCAATCCGAAACGCGCCTTAAGGATTGGGCGCGCCGGGGATGGTCTTTGGCCGAGTCGCCAAATGGACGATCAGTCCAACGATCGGAACCAACCAACCCAGGACTACGACCAGGGTTCTATTTGGAGACTGGCGGCGCGCGGAGTCTTTCATGATCCAGATCGCGATCCAGAGCCAAATGGCGATCGAGATCAGGAACGGAATCATCATGACCCCAAAGCAGCCGGCGGCAAGTCCAGCGGCCTGCGCGTCGGTTAGCTGCGTCGGCGTCGTGGCGGGGGCGGCATCGTCAGGCGACGCGCTTTGCGCGAACAAGGCTGCAGTAGTTAGAAACAAGGGAAGGCCGGCAATAAGTCGCTTCATGGGGCGTTGATTACAGGTTTTTCCGAACTCATGTCAACGCAATAATTTAGACGATTTTCGTTGTTTTCCGCGACTTTCGATTTGCCGGCTAATGCGAGAGATTTCTCAGCATTTCAATCCCGGCGAGACCGCCGAAAAAGATCACTTTGAGGAGCCATCCGGCAATCGCGCAATATCCAATGATCAGCCCGGCGATGGCGAGGCCATGGCCCTGCAGTTCCGGGTTTGCCTTGATTCGGCCCAGCGCAAGGTGTCCCAAAATGACCCCTCCAACTGCCGTAATGCCAACCGGTGCGCAGCACCATCCAAAAACCGCGAGCAAGCTCAAAACAAGCGACCAGACCGCCAGCTGTTCGGTGGGAGCGGAGGGTGTCGGGACGGTGGTGACAGAACCTGTCACCGTCGGTGTCACGGGCGGCGGCGTGCCTGGGACCGTTGCAGGAATCGGCGCCGAACTGGGGGGAATGCTCGCCGGCGGCGGGCTACTTTTCACCCCGGGCACGGTGGAAAGGGGGGCCCAGCCGGCGGCGCCTTCATACCAGGCCTGATCGGAAAGGGTCAGCGTTCCTGCGGCCAGTTGTTGGTTTACCTCCTCCAGCGAGAACGGCCCCATCGCTTTTCCATCGCGGGCAATGTGAATTTGCATGTCAGGAGTTTCTTGAGGCCGCAAAGCGAGCGTCAAGGAGAAACTCCCCGCGAAACTCCTGCTCGTGATCTTGCTCCTGCTCTTGATCCTGATCTTGATCCTGATCCTGTCCTCTCGTTCCCAAGTTGTACTTGGGAACGCGCTGCCTCCGAAGCTGTGCTTCGAAAAGGGCGCCGCCGTGGTGGCGGTAGCAAAGAAGTCTAACTTCTAAGACACGGGCATTCCCAAGTGCAACTTGGGAACGAGGAGGCGAAGTGCGGATGACTCGGATGGAAGAGATTTCGGCGCTGTAGCAGCGGCCCTGTGGGCCGCTCGAGGAGGAGGAGGCCGGTGAGCAGCCGCGCCACTATCGCGCTTCGCACAGCGAAGCGGCTACAACAAGGCCCTCTGTCTAGCGCTAACGGCGCGATTTCATTTCAGCCTGGGGCAACGCCCCAGGACGTGGGTCCAATAATGGCCGAGCGCTGAAAGCGCGGTTCATCACACCGGCAACAGATCGCGGCAGATTGTAGCCAAGTAGGCGTGCATGCCATCGACCCCTCGTTCCTCGTTCCCAAGTTGTACTTGGGAACGCTTTGTCTCCGAAGCTGTGCTTCGAAAGGCAAGAGGAGAAGTTCAACTTCCAAGACAGGGGCGTCCCCAAGTGCAACTTGGGAACGAGGGCGTCTGATGAATGTTGACCCTGGCGCTTCAGGGCCCGGGCACGTCTAGCGCTAACGGCGCGATTTCATTTCAGCCTGGGGCAACGCCCCAGGACGTGGGTCCAATAATGGCCGAGCGCTGAAAGCGCGGTTCAGCACACCGGTAACAGATCAGAATGCGTTCGGTTGAATCGCGCTTTCAGCGCTCCGTATATGGGAGGTGGGCGAATTCCCGGGGCGATGCCCCCAGGCTACCAATGAGGCAGCGCCGTTGGCGCTGGCAGGAGTTCAAAGCGACAGCTCCGCAAAGAAATCTTGTCAGACTCAGTGCCGGTGACCAGCATTCGACAATTCGCAGCTGAAACTCTAAGGCACACATCCCATGGACGAACCCACGAAATCGAAAAAACCATTGGTCATCGGCATCATCCTTTTGCTGGTTTTTGCCGTAGCCTACGCTTTTGTCCTCTTCACCTTTAAGAGCGAGGGCGAAAACCGCGCTGCTGGCTTGGCGCCGAACGAAAAGATCGGCGAAGATCGCATCGATACCTACGCCAGGATTGTCACGGCCGACCCGGTCAAGGGCGACATTTCTGTCCGCCTGACCTTCACGCCGCATGGCTCACTCCTTTCGGCCGATGGAGTTACCCTGAGCCGCGATCTGGTTCTCGACGTCAGCAGCGCCACCGGCAAACACGCTTACGAGTTCAAGAAGGGCAAACGGATGGACCCGGCGGAGGTCATTGTCGAGATCTACGAGGGCGAACCGATGGAGTATCCCTTCGACCACCACGAGGCCCAGCTCAGCTTTTATTTCGAGCCGGCCGGCGGGGGAGCCGATGCAGACAAGGGGATTCCCGTCGCAGTTCAGCTGTATGGATCGGTCAGTGGCCTTAAGATCGAAGCGGAGTACGCCAAAGAGCACACCGATGATCACGTCGTGGTCGACCTCAGCGTCTCGCGCGCGCCCACGGCAATTTTCTTCTCTGTCTTCATCATGGTCGCCATGTGGTCGCTGACTTTGGGCGTAATCTTTCTGGTCTTTCGCGTCCTGGCCGGCCACCGCAAGATCGAGATCAGCATGTTCTCCTTCCTCGGCGCCCTTCTTTTTGCTTTCCCGGCGCTGCGCAACAGCCAGCCGGGGACGCCCCCGATCGGTACCCTGAGCGATTTTCTCGCCTTCTTTTGGGCGGAAGTGCTGATCGCGCTGTCCCTGCTCGCGGTCGTTCTGACCTGGCTCATCCGTGGACCAGGAGGAGACAATCAGAAGTAGGGGGACGAAGCGAGGATGGAAGATTGAGGATCGCGGATAGCAAGAGCTGCCTCGCCATTCTCCATTATCTATCCTCTATCTTCGTTGCACCATTCCCGGCTACTAAGGCAATCCAATGACAAAGCGCCTCTCATTACTCCTCGAGCGGTATCCGGTTCTCCGGCCATGCGAGACGGAGTTGAGTGGAGCGCTTGACCTGCTGGTAGCGGCTTACCGAGCGGGAAACAAACTCCTGGTTTGCGGAAACGGCGGCAGTGCGGCCGACAGCGAGCACATGGTCGCGGAGTTGATGAAAGGCTTCCTGAAACGCCGCCCGATCTCATCGGCAGACCTGGCGAAACTGGAAGCGGCCAACGACCCGGACGGCAAAACGATCGCCAGTCGTCTGCAAGGCGCGCTTCCGGCCATCTCCCTGGCGTCGCCGCTATCGCTCATCACCGCGATCGCCAACGACATCGATTTCGAAATGGTTTTCGCACAACAGGTCTACGGTCTGGGCCGCGCCGGCGACGTCTTGCTGGGAATCAGCACCTCGGGAAATTCGAGGGACGTTTCAAACGCGGTGATTGTCGCGAAAGCCCTCGGGCTCGGCACCATCGTCCTCACCGGACGTTCTGGCGGCACCCTGGCACCGCTGGCTGAAGTCTCGATCAAGGTCCCGGCGGACGACATTGCTGAGATTCAAGAGCTTCATCTGCCCGTATATCACTGGCTGTCGACCGAGCTGGAAGAGATCTTCTTTCCGGAGTAGGCGCCAGGCGCTCGCCGCGGCCGGTATCTTGTTCGGCGCCAACGGCGCCCATCATTTCAGCCTGGGGCAACGCCCCAGGACGTAGGTTCAATAATAGTCGAGCGCTGAAAGCGCGGTTCATCACGCCGGTAATAGTTCAATCCCACACGTATCGAATCGCGCTTTCAGCGCTCGGTATGTGGGAGGTGGGCGAGTTCCTGGGGCGTTGCCCCAGGCTGCCAAATGATTGTAGCGCCGTTGGCGCTAAACACTTACCGACCCGGGGATCGCGGCGCGGCCCTGAAGCGATAGACCAGCATGAGGCAGGCGCTTGGCACAAGCGCCTCTACATCTAAATCACCCGATCATTCCCGCCGTCGATCGGGATCTGCGCTCCGGTCGTCCTGGCGAAAATCGGACCGCACAATTCCGCCGCCAATTCTCCGACATCCTCACTTCGGACCTCGGTCTGGAGAACGTTATTCCTCTTATACGCTTCGACCGACAATCCATAGCTCTCGGATCGCGCCTTAAGCACTTCCTCTGTCCAAATTCCAGTATCGAAAACCGCGTTCGGATGAAGGACGTTCACCCGTATACCCGCCTCGCCCCACTCAAGGGCGACGACCCGGGCGAGTTGCGTGAGCGCTGCCTTTGAGGCCGAGTAGGCGGCCGCGCCAGGTCCCGGAGCAGCCACGTTCTTTGAGCCAATCACCACCACGCGACCGCCTGTCGGCGCCAATTTCAAAAGCGGATAGCATTCGCGCAGCAGCGTCAGATTGGCATCGAGATTCACGCTGAAAACGGAACGCCACTCCTCCAGGCCGAGCTTTTCGATCGGGGTGCCGGCAGGAAAAATCCCGGCGTTCAGGACAAGCATGTCCAACCCGCCATAGGCGCGCACCGCCGTCTCCAACGCCGTGGCCACGTCCGCCGCTGACGTGATATCGCAAGTCAGACCCAGGTAGTCCGGCCGAGCGCCCGCCCACGCCGTCACCGCCGGATCAATATCAAGACCGATGACGGCCGCTCCGCGCCTAAGGAGGGATTCTGCGCAAGCCTTCCCTATCCCTGAAGCCGCACCAGTGACGAGAGCGATTTCGCCGGCGAAGACGGGCGGTTTCCCGGAGCGGCGCAACTTGGCCTGCTCCAGGTCCCAATATTCGAATTCAAACAGCTCTTTCTCGGAAAGGGCCCGGTAACCGCCAAGCGCTTCCGCCCTCGCGATCACCTCGATGGTGTGGGAATAAAGATCGCGCGCGATCCCAGCCTCCTTCGCGGAGCGGCCGACGCAACCCATTCCGAGTTCGCCGTCCATAATCACCCGCGGCGCCGGATCAAGCATCGTCTTAGTTTCTTTCGCGTTCGCGGCGTGCCGCAAAAAGTATTCGCGGTAAGCTTCCGCGTAAGCCTCGACATCGCGGCCCAACATCGGAAGGCGCTTGGTGCGCAGAATGTGATCGGGGGTAGCCGGCCCGCGCTGCGAAACGTTTCGCACATCCGCGGCCCGGGCAAAGGCGAGCGCCTGCGGATCCGAGTGGGTAGAGAGCACCACGGGGAACCCGGCGCACTCCGATATTTCATGGCGCAGCGTCGCCAGTTCGGCGCGTATAGGTCCCATGTGACCTATGTGACCTATGGGACCGGTTGCCCGAACCTCCCACGCGCCCTTTGCCTTCAAGTAGCTCTCCGCGCGATCCACCAGCTCAATCATGCGGCCGTAGGATTCCTCCGCCGTCGCACCGAAGGAGAAAATGCCGTGATGCAGCAAGACCATGCCGACTGTGGATGGTCTGGCCTCTTTCTCGAATTGGAGCGCGCACGCTTTCGCCAGGTCGAATCCCGGCATGACATAGGGAACGACCACGACATCGTCGCCATAAACTTCGCGGACGCGTGCCTCCCCGTCGGGTGTGTTGGTGATGGCCAGAACTGCGTCCGCGTGAGTGTGATCGACGAATTTGTGCGGCAGCACCGCATGCAAAATCGTTTCGACCGATGGCGCTGGCGCACCGGCGCGGGTTACGTGGGTGGCCAGTTCGTTCACCATTTGCGGATCCGACAAAGCCTCCGCCCTGGCCAGCTTCAACAAATGCGCCAGGCGCACCGGGGCGAATCCATCCTCGCGGATCGTCTCGAGATCCCAGCCGCTGCCTTTGACATAAAGGATCTCTTCTTCCTCGCCGAGGAGGTTACGTTCCCTGATCTTAACCGACGTATTGCCCCCGCCATGCAGGACCAGGCTGGGATCTCGTCCGAGAAGCTGAGAGGAATAAACCCGTTGGGCCAGGTCGGACTGGTATTTACTCGCTTCGGCCGCGTCCCAAAGATTCTTCATGTCGCTTGGATGGATTGAACAGATGCCCGCTTAGTTTCCAATCACAAAAGAAGCCGGCCAGAACGGTGAATGGGACAGGCACGCGATTACGTTAATGACGTAACAAAAGGGGGAGGAAGAGAAAAAAAGAATTGTAGATTTTCTGTGCTTTCGGTAGCTTGGGATCCCCTCATCTGTCAGTTAAACCTCAAAATAGAAGTACCCTCCTCCATGATCACATCCAAAATTGCTCGCTTCCTTTCGACTGCGGCTCTCGTAGTCGGTTTCTCGACGTTAGCCCACGCCCAAGCCACCCGCACCTGGGTTTCCGGCGTTGGTGACGACGCAAATCCCTGCAGCCGCACCGCGCCCTGCAAAACTTTCGCAGGTGCGATTTCAAAAACTGCGGCCTGCGGCGAGATTTCCGTGCTCGATCCGGGCGGCTTTGGCGCAGTCACGATCACCAAGTCGATCACCATCGATGGGACTGGAACCTTGGCTGGGATTCTTGCGTCCCTGACCACGGCCGTCATCGTCAACGCCACTGCGACCGACGTGATTACCATTCGCGGCGTTTCCATGAACGGCGCCTGTAACGGCATTCGAGGCATGAACATTCTTCAGGCCAAGGCTGTGAACGTTGAAGACTGCGTGATCTTCAGATTTGCGAACGAAGGTATTTTGGTTAACGAGACCAACGACCTGCAGCTTCACGTCAGAAACAGCGTCATCAGGGACAACGTCGGCGACGGATTAAATAGCACCACAACCACAAGTGCTGTGAAGGTCACGCTCGACAACGTCGCGTCTACCGGCAACGGCAACGGCGTCCACGCAAGAAACGGCACGCGAGTTACCGCGAGGGGATGCAATTTTTCGGGCAACGCCACCAACGGCCTTTTCGCAGACTCGACCTCGGGGTTTGGCACGATTCGGGCCTGGGATTGCCAAATTTCGATGAACGGCGGCAATGGTGTTCGGGCCGGTAATGTTGGCGGAGGCGTGTCGGGCGTGGAAATCGGCCAAAACCAAATCAACCATAACGTTTCCAACGGTGTCCTGGTGGGCACGGGCGGCGTGGTCGAGACCTTTGTGAACAATTCGATCCGCGGCAATGCGGTTGACGCATGCCCCGGCTGCACCTCGGTTGGCCCAGGTAACTAAAGCGAAAGCTCTCCCAGCGAAGAAGCTTAAACGAAGGCGGCCAGTCCAGATGATGGGCTGGCCGCCTTTTCGTTGAGTAAACGAGAACCTAGTCTTCTCGATCGCTCGCAGAAGAGGGCAGGGACGAATTCAACCAGGGAAATCCTTTCGCGATCGGTTTCTTACCCAAGAAATCGCAGAATTTTCCATAGGCATCTCTGTCGGAAACGTTGATTTCCAGCAAATTGGATTTGGATCGAAAATAGTCCCTCACATTGACGTTGTGACGATCGTAATAGGAAACCAGCCGGGGTTTGTCATAAATATCCTCGTCTTCTTCTGAAGCATTCAGCAGCACTTTCACACTCTCCCAGACAAACCCTGGATAGGAATAAGTCGCTCCGATTAAATTCTCCTTCGTCGGAATGCGGCCACCACCAAATAAATTACTGTGGTACCTGACCAGCGAGCGATACCACTGGTCGGAATCATCCCGGACCGAAAGGATAAACTTTGCGTTCGGGAAACTCTGGTCGAGCGCAAGATAGGTAAAAGGGAAGGAAAACGGGGCATCCTGAAAGGCATCGGCGGTCAGACAAAAATCGACAATGGGCCTGAAGTTCCGGACCGCATATTGCGGGAGCAAGAGTTCACCTTGATGCTGATCTCCCAACCGATAGCCCAAATCCCGCAAAGCTTGCTCGAGCGAAGTGGTGCCAGTTCTACTCAGCCCGATACAGAACACTTTCTCCGCGCTGAATGCAGATGCCGACCCTGTCATGTCGCATCCTAGATTGTCTGGACCGGCAAGCAACCAACCCGAACTACCGCGGGTTCGACTGGCCGCCTAGCGTCGCGGAGACTTCGCGGTGCTGCACCACGGCCTTACGGAGGATGGCACATATCTTCCGAATATCGGCTTTCGTTACGCCCGTGCCCGTAGGGAGCACGAGAACCCGATCGGCCACCGCTTCGGTGATCGGCAAACGGAAACCCGCCTTCGGAAAATGGGAACAGTAAGGCTCCATTCGATGAACTCCCGGATAAAAGTATCGCCGGGCGAGGACGTTCTCCGCCTGTAAAACCGCCAGCAGTTGATCGCGCGTCAGGCGTGCCTTCGCCGCGTCGACTTCCAGAACGACATATTGATAATTTGAGTTTTCTTTTTCGTCGTGACGAATCACCGAGAGGCCGGCGATGTTCGACAGCCCTTCGCCATACAGTTCAAAGTTTCCCCTGTTGATGCGGGTGAAGCGATCAACGCTCTCAAGATTGGTCAGGCCCATGGCGGCGGAGAGCTCACTCATCTTGCCGTTGATTCCGATCGAAATCACTTTGTCGAATCCCGAGAATCCAAAGTTTTTCATTAATCGAATTTCCGCTGCGAGATCGTCATCGTCCGTAACCACGGCACCACCTTCCCCGGCGTTAATGAATTTGGTGGCGTGAAAGCTCAAGACTTCCGCGTCGCCGAATCCGCCAATCCTTCGGCCACGATATCTGCAGGCGAAGGCGTGGGCTGCATCGAAGAGTAACGCCAGCCCGTGTCGGTTGGCGAGAGTCTGAAGTTGAGCAATGGGACAGGGGCGTCCCCATAGGTGAACCCCGAGGATTCCGCTGGTGCGAGAAGTGATTAGACCTTCGACTTTGCGGTGATCGATATTGTGGGTGCGGGGATCGATGTCACAAAAGACTGGCGTGATTCCCTGCCACTGGAGGGCATGCGCGGTAGCAACGAAAGTGAAGGACGGGACGATCACTTCGCCCGCCAGGCCCAGCGCACGGATTACGATCCCGAGTGCGACCGTGGCATTGCAGGTGGCGATGCAATGTTTGACGCCGATGAATTCCGCCACGCGCCGCTCAAATTCCTCGACATAAGGTCCCCCGTTGGTGAGCCAACGCCGGTCCAGGATGTCATCCACGCGCCGCCTAAAATCTCGGCGATTGCCAATATTTGGACGTCCTACGTGAAGAGGATCTTTAAAGGCCGGGCCACTGCCGAAAAGCGCAAGATCGGAGACGCTCTTCTTGGCTGGCCTTACGCTGTGTCTGGACATTGAGCTGCGCGTCATCGCAAAACGACGGACAATAGATCGTACTCTCGCACCAGTTGGAGATTGAATCTCTGGGCCAGAACATACGACGCCTTATTCGAGACGAAGGTATCCCAGTGAGGAGTAAGGCATTTCGCCGCCACCATATTGAAAAAGGGTTCGGAAACGATCCGCATGAAGCGTCTCCCCCTGTATTCGGGCAGGACCAGCGTATCCATCTCGGCCACTCCTTCAATAACGCACGCAGAATAACAGACGGCTACCGGGTCGTTTTGCTCATTGAGAATGCAGGCGCCAATAGCTCCCTGAAAGAATTCTTCCCTTGAATTCCAGTAGCGCCCGCCAAAATCGAGCTTAAACGCGTTCTCCAGGCGATCAAATTGCACGTCCTGAATGCGCGTTACCCTGAAGCCCGCTGGGAGCAAACTTTCATACTCCCTCAGGACGGTAGGATCGTAACGACGAAACTGAGATCGCCGCCGAATCCTGCTATAAGTGGACGATTCTTCAAAGTAGGCGGCGAGCGATCTGGGAGGAGAATAAATGTGGACGTAATTCGGCAGGTCCAGGCAATCCTTCAAACCCTCAAAGAAATTTCCGTTGTCGTTCGCGGATTCGTCACCAACAAACAGACTGAATCCGGCCTTCGTCGCGATGAACGAGCTCTTGGATACTGGGTCGACGTAAACAAGGCCCTTCTGAACCTTGCTGACCACAGCGTTAATCAAAGGAAACTGCGATATCGGCTCCCGATGCCGCTCTTTTACTTCGGCGTATCCGCTCTCTTCGAGTCTAGCTAGCATCTACGGGCCCGCGATTTTTCGGAAACAGCTGGCGCGGCTGCCAGAGGATTGATTAGTCCTCCAGAGTTGCATAGCCAAACCCGGACTCCCCAAAGCCGTTGCCGTTGTAGAAAAGATATTTCCGGCCGCGATGCTGATAAATATAGGGGTAACACATCATGACGGAATCCCACCCCTCAGCCGATCTCGTAATACCGACCTCTTCATCTTTCCTGATCCACCTGGTTCCGTCTTTTGATTCGGCGTAGCCCAGCCGGTAACTCTGGGACTTGTCCGTGCGATAATCCAGACTTCCCCGGTAGCAAAACCACATCTTATAGATGCCATCCTCCAGGACGACACACGGACGGACGTTAGCTTCCCCTTCCAGTTTGTACTCTATGCAAACGGTATTGTCCCGAGACCAATTAATTCCATCGGACGAACGGCCATACTTAATCTGATAACGAGGCTCAGGCTTGCCGTTGATCACAACCCAGCCAGTACCGGAACCGTACCACATTTTCCAATGATCGCTGCAGCGCATGACGTCCGCGGCCGCGGTAAAGTATGGCTCGTGTTGGTTTCTATCCACCACCGGGCCCTCGCAGATCCGCTCGAAGGTTAGACCGTTGTCTTCACTCACCGCCAGACCGATGGCATTTCGACAGGAAACCGTGATGCTGGCGTTAACTCCGCCGTAGTAGAGATACTTCTTGCTCCCTTTTGTCACCAGGGAATAGGGGCCAACGCCATCGTCGTCGAAGGCGCCCAACTTACCCGGTGAAAGGACCGGCTTGTCATGAACATAGAGAATCCTGGCGGGATCATCTGCTTCAACCTCGACAAACGTTATCGATGATTTGTTTTCCTTTGACCGGGTCGCAAAATAGATCCGCAAGACATTCTCAGATACCTTATCCGGCAACGGCAGGGAGGCATGACTGGCCATCCACTCGTGATTATTCGCCGGTCTGAAGATCAGTCCGCGCTTTATCCATTTCATGAGCTCACAGGTCAGCGAATTTTGACATGCGAAGAAATTGATGGCTGTCCAGCCGAAAGGGTTTTGTGCTCTCGAACAGGAAGACCTGACGATTTTCGGCGCATTTGGTGACCAGGGCATTCGCGCCGACAAAGCATTCGTCCCCCATGACAACGTTGTGACCAACGGTGGCATTCACGGCGAAGAAGCAGCTTTTTCCCACCGTGACCACGCCGGAGATGTTCGCGCAGGAGGTAAGCCAGCAGTGATCTCCGATCGTGCTGTGGTGTCCGATCATCGCTCCGCTCCACACAAAAACATTGTTTCCGAGCCGCACGCGAGGATGGACGAGGACATTATTCATGATGAAGCAATTCTCGCCATACTCGCAGTCTGCAGGCAGGCCCGACTGCGGATGCACATAGGAGACCAGGGCGTAGCCTTTTTCCTTAGCCTCGGCGCAGGTGCGAGCACGGAGCGCATTTAATTCCTGATACCCGAGGGCGACGAACATTGCGTGGGTCGCCGGCGGATAGAGGCGCTCTACTTCGTCGAAAGCAACCACCGGGAGGCTTTGCCAGGTGTCGCCGGGAAGGAAGGTCCGGTGCACGGTGCAGGCCACCACCTCGTAGTCGCTTTCATTGCGAAGGAAATAGAGCAGCACTTCGGCGATCTTGCCGGTGCCAAAAAGGACGATCTGTTTCATGCCGCGGCAGAGGTAAGAGTCTGGAGAGTTTGTCGGTCGATCTTCCCGCTCGCATTTTTCGGAAGATTCTCGAGCACTGTCACATGCTTCGGCACCATATACGGCGGAATGATCCCGGCAACGTCGCGGATCAGTTGTTCGGGCGGCTTAGGCCGGCTCAAAGCGACGAAACCAATAATCTCGCCCAGGCCATCTCTTATTTTCCGGTAGATCACGGCGCATTCTCTCACCTCCGCCACACTGTTGAGAGCCGCTTCGATTTCTTCGAGCTCAATCCGATAGCCCATGTGTTTCACTTGAAAGTCGGCGCGCCCAACGAAGTGCAAACGGCCACTCGCATCGCGCCGCACCAGGTCACCGGTGCGGTAACCGATATCCTCGAACTGGTGATCGACCGGATTTTGCACGAAGACCTCTCGCGAGCGTTCGGGGTCATGGTAATAACCAAGTCCCACGCCGGGCCCTCGGAGAAATAATTCCCCCACGTCCGTGGCATCGCTTTTGGCCAGAATCTCGCAATCAAAATTGGCGCCAAGGAAGCCGAGCGGTGCGAGCGCCTTCATGTCGGTGAAGTCCGACGGCACGACCGTGTGAGCCGAACAAATGCAGGTGCACTCGGTGGGGCCATAGACATTTTCCAAATCAGCTCGTCCTCCGAACAAATCGTAAAGCTGCTTCAGCTTCGTCTTGGGAAATCCTTCACCACCAAAGATGATCGTGCGCACGGCGGGAAAATCACCGGCGGAGAGCGAGCGCGTCGTCAGGAGAAAAACCAGGAGCGACGGGACGGAGAACCAGATCGTGCAACCGATGCGGTTGATTACTCCGATGAGTTGCGCGGGCTCGCGGACTTGAGTTGAAGAGACTGGCACCATCGACGCGCCAGAAAAGATCGCGGCGTAGAAATCGAAGACCGAGTTATCAAAAAACATCGGGTTCACGTTCGACAGAATATCCGCCGGCGTAAGCTGGAAGCGATCCTGGGCCCAGGCGACAAAGTTCAGGACATTGGCGTGGGACATCACGGCGCCCTTGGGTATCCCGGTCGAGCCCGAGGTGAACATGATATAGGCGGGATCGGCGCCAGTTATGTCGTCCAGGCCCGGGGGTTCGCTCGAGTCATGCCGTTGCCATTCGGCCGCAAAAACCGGCTCACGAAGATGGATAACGAACGATTGCTGTCTCTGGAACTCGGCCGCGTGGGGCATCCCGGGAAACCCGTTGATGATCACCTTTGGCTCGCAGGTCCGGAGGATCTTGCGGAGTCGCTCCCAGGGACTATCGGGATCGAGGTTGGTGTAGATGAGACCCGCTTTCAGACAGGCCAGCATGGCCGCAAACGCGCCCGGCGACTTGTCGTGAAGAATTCCCACGACATCGCCGCGGCGGAGACCTCTCTCAAGAAAAACACTCGCCAGCCAATTCGAGAGGCCATC
>QHMY01000174.1 GCA_003218305.1 Verrucomicrobiota bacterium | reverse complement strand
CGCTGCGCCTTGGCCAGCTGATAGGCTTTGTCTCGCTGGGTGAGCCGGCCCAGCGGCACACCGAGAATGCCGGCGAGCACTTTTAGCAGCATAAGATGCGAGCGCTGTCGGTATTCCTCCACGCGACGGTCGATCTCCCGCTGGCTCAGGACGTCGTCGCGGCGCAAGGCCTGACGATAGGCCTCGGAACTCGTCCATCCCTGTTCTTTGCCCAGGCGAAAATCCGCCGCCACCGGCTCCGTCATCTCGCCCAGCCTGGTCCCGTCGGCGCCAATCTTGTGGCGGAGCGCATCGGGAAAACATTCGTCTTCCGGGCGGAATCCCATCGCTTGCTTGCCGGTATCGCGGCTCGCATTCGGTTCGCCCTCGATCATCACGGCGAGCACGCGGTCCTCGCCTCCGATTTTCTTGAAATACAAAATCTCCTCTGCCACGTAGGTGGAATCCACCGCGCGAGGGGAACAGATCACCACCAGAAAACGGCTGTCGTCCAGGGCCCGATAAATCGGTGACGACAGGTCGGCATCCGCAGGCAATTCCTCCTCGTCGCGGAAGACTGGGAAGATGCGCTCCGGAATAGTGTCACCGCGTTCATTCTTCGATCCTGCCAGATCGTTCGGGACTTCGTAGGTTTCGATCGCCTGATGCAGCCACGTCGCCCACTGCCGGCCCGCTTCCTTATTGTCGGCGTGCCGATAACTGATGAAGCACCAGTAGCGCGCAGCGCGTGGCTCGGATGGATTGGGCTCGGCTGGCGTCATCGACCGGGCGATTCTTCACGATCGGCGCGCCAGCGCCAGCCCAGATCTCGCCTGTTTCTTTGGCGGATTAGGTTCGTCGCTTGATTTCACCGAAATCACTTGGAACGGGCCGGGAAGGGGTGAGGGTAGAGGTCTTATGGGAAACAGCCAAGGCAGAGACAACGTAAAGAAACGCGCTTCACGCCGCAAAAAGACCGAGCGTCTCGCGCTCGCCAAGGCGAAGGCGACGAAGAAAGCGAAGAAGTAGCGTCCTTCCTCTCGGCGCAGGGTCGCCGTTCCGGTTAGTTGCGTCGGGGCTTGGCGCAGAGTTCGGCATGGCGCGGACAGGTCAGGAGGTGGTCGTTGACCATTCCGGTGGCTTGCATCAAGGCGTAGCAGATCGTCGAGCCCACAAACTTGAAACCTCGCTTGAGCAGGTCGCGGCTCATCGCGTCGGATTCTGGCGTGCGCGCGGGCACTTGCGACATGCGTCTCCAGCGATTCTGCTTCGGGGCGCCGCCCACAAAGCTCCACAGATAAGCATCGAAACTCCCCATCTCTTCGCGCAAGGCGAGAAACGCCTGCGCGTTTATGATGGTGGCCGCGATCTTGAGCCGGTTTCGCACGATCCCGGGATTCCCGAGGAGCCGTTTCACATCGCGGGCACCGTAACGCGCGATCTTCTCGGCGCGGAATCCGTCGAACGCCTTCCGGTAATTGTCCCGTTTTTTCAGAATAGTGATCCAGCTCAGTCCTGCCTGCGCGCCTTCGAGAATGAGGAACTCGAACAGCTTCCGGTCATCGTGCAGAGGAACGCCCCATTCCTTGTCGTGATACGTGATGGATGGTTCAATGGTAGCCCAGGGACAACGTGGCATTTTTCGAGCATGGCGAGCGCAACTGAAACGGGACAGCAAAATGAGGCGTCGCCCGAGCACCTCCTAATTTTCGACCGCGGATGACGTGGATTTAACGGATAAGATCTACATTTTCGGCAAGCTTGGCCGATCGTGCTTGCTGCGTAAATTTGGCAGATGCCGCGAGAGCAAAGAGCGCGAAAAGCAACGGCGGGATCGAGAGGCCATTCGGATGGCTTCATGATCCTGATCGACCAGGCGCCGTTGCGGGAGGGGGCCGCAGCCGATTGCGCGAAGGCATTGGCGCGGTTGGAGCGGGCACGCGCCGGCTGGCACTGCTTCGAGCGCAAAGACAAGCCTGCCTTTATTCGGTGGCGGGCCCGGGAATTCGGAGCGCTGCTCAGCAAAGCGCGGGAGGTCGAGGTGCAGATTCGCGATAGCCAGGCGCTCGTGCATGAAGTCGAAATGGAGATGCGGCGCGGTTTTCAGGACGGGCATAGCGCCTACCAGCGAGTGATGTTTCGCCGCGCCAATCCGTCTGCCGCCGCCGAAGAGGGAGACGAAATCCCTCGAGAAGGCGATACCGCCCCGCCGAGACTAAGCGATTTCGAAAAGGAAGCGCTCTTTCAGGAGTGGGTGAAAAGATCGCTCGGCACGAACCCCGATAAGATGGATGACGAAGCCTACTCGACCACGTTCGAGGCTTTTAAGTCGCACATGTTTCGGAGCCCGCTCGAAGAGGCACGGCCGCGGAATGTTTACCGGGCGAGTCCAAAGAGGCGAGTCGCGGCAGAGGAAGAGGAAAAGGGAGAGGAAGAGATGAAAGTGGATGCGAGGGTCAAGGAGCTTTACCGGATTCTGGTCAGGCGTTTGCATCCCGATTTGCGCGCCGATTCGAGCGTTGGCGTTTCTTCGCTTTGGCACGAAGTGCAGGAAGCCTACGCCGCCAGCGATGTAGCGCAGATGGAAATCCTGCTCGCCCTCAGCGACATCGAGTCGAACCACGTGGGCAACCAGGCCAGCGTTTCCCAGATGCGTCTGTTGTTTGCGGAGTTGGAGAGAGCTTTACGCTCGCTCGAGAAGCGCCTGCTCGAAGCGGAGGGCGAAGATGCGTGGAATTTCGCGCAGACTGGGCCAACCTTGGACTTGCGGAAGCGGGTAGAGCGCGAGCTAAAATCGGATCTGGCCGCGCGAACATTGCGCCTCGACGTTCTCAAGAATGCCATCGCGGCCTGGGCGGAAGGACCGTTGGCCAATCGCAAGGTTCGGCTGGCACGGGTCGGCTAAATGCGTGCGGTGCATGGGGAATCGAGGCGCCCGGAAGGTTCGCCAAATTCTTCAAGAATTAGATTTCTGACGGGCCGGCAAACAGGTAAGGAGGAACGACCAGACGAAAGATCAGACCCAATCACCCGTATGAATCGAATTCGCGCGAACAAACTATCGACTACCGCGCTGCTTATGAGCGTTGCGCTGTTTTTTTCCAGCTGTGTCACCAGCTCGCCCTACAAAGCTGATTCGGCGCACCCGATTCGCACGGTCCACATTTCTCCGAACGTGCCGATGCCGAAGAAAATGCTCTTTTCCGGCCTGAGCGAGTCGATGGCCGGAATGTTTGGCGGAGTGGTTGGCGCCCTTTCGACGATGTTTCGAGATGGTGAAGATTTCAAGCTGCCGGAAGTGTTACGCACGGAATTGGCAGCTGAGATCGCGAAGACCGGCAAATTTAAGGTGGTTTCCTCCGGGGCGGCTGACGCCGAAATGCGAATCAACGTTCGCGAGTACGGATTTGTGCAAGCTGGCTTCATGCAACGGAAGGTGAAGCCGATTCTGACCATTGAGACGCAGATGGTTCGGCCCGATAGCGCCGTCGTCTGGCAGAGCGGCGTCGTGATTAATCAAACGACGAAAGGCACGTCGACAATATTGCCCGAGCAACTCAAGGAGAATCCCAAGGTGGCAGCCGAAGCATTGCATGGCGCGGCGCGCTTCTGGGCGTCGAAAACCGCCGGATCGCTTCGTTAGGCTCCTCCGAGATTCTTCCCTGTTCTCAATTTCACGGCGACGTCCAAATTAGAAGGGCGCCAGTCAGCGCCAGTCCAGCCGAGTCTGTGAAACAGCTTGTCCATTTCCTCCGGCGATGAAGTCATTCCGCGCTGAATCCACCAGGTCAGCAGGGAAAAGAGGCTGCCGGCCAGGCCATGGGCAATAGCGGAGCGGCGATCGGGCGGGATCGTGCTCGCCCGTGGTATTTCCTTGAGCCGTTGCTCGATGCCCCTTGAGAAATGCGCCTGTCCAAGCTGAATCACGTCGGGCATTCGGCCTGATTCGACGAGCGCGTCATAAAAGGGGCGGGCCTCGCCAATGTGCGCGAACAATTCCTGCACCGGCACGAGGCGTTCCGACTTATCCCCGAAACGCGAAAGAGCCGTGGCCATTCCTTCGAAGAACTCGCCAACGTCGCTGAGAAACAGATCGTTCTTGTCGCGATAGTGCGTGTAAAAGGTCGAGCGGCTCACGCCGGCGCGCTCGAGAACATGTTGGACGGTGATGGCGTCGAACGGCTTTTCCACCAGCAGCTCCACCAGCGCATCGCCCAGGCGATCCCGAGTCCGGCGGACCCGCTGATCTTCCTTTTTGTCCAGGCGCTCCAGGTTTCTGGACGATGGGGGCATCTCTGTTCGGTTTCTGCCTGTGCTCATGCTGGACAACTAACGACTCCGTCGCGGAGCTTGAGGCATGAAGGATAACCGACTCGGCGGTATCGCGCTAATCATTGGAGCTATCAGCGGGATGATCACCATGAGCCTCCACCCGGTGACGGGCGGTCATCCCATCACACCAGCCGAATTCGAAAAACTGGCAACACTGATGATCGGTGTCCACGTTCTGGCGATTGCGGGTATTCCGTTTTCCTTTCTGGGCGCGCTCGCGCTAACGCGGCGGTTGGATTCGCCCAGTCGCCTGGCCCTGGCTGGATTGGTCATCTACAGCCTAAGTTTGGTCGCGGTGCTGATTGCACCGGCAATTTCAGGCTTGGTCGGCACCGAAATTATTCGTCACGTCATTGAGCGCGGTGCCGATAGCGAACAGTGGCGGACCTTGATGAAATACAATGTCCTAATCAACCAGGCGTTCGCCAAAATCTTCGTTGTCGCATCGTGCAGCGCGGTGGTGCTTTGGTCGGTGACGATGGTTAAGAGTCGCGCGCTACCGGTCGCGCTTGGGATTTACGGGCTGCTGATCGGATCCGTGACCATCATTTTCCTGATTTGCGGTGCCCTCAGTCTCGACGCGCATGGCTTCGGCCTGGTCGTCTTTAGCCAGGCGATCTGGTTCATTGTCGCCGGCATCCTGTTATTGCGATCCAACGAGCCTCGGCCGCCCACCGTGGAACCGGTGCTGACTTAGGTTAACGCGGCTGCTGATTCCGATCGTACGGAATAATATTATCCCATTCGTCAGCGGACGATCGGGCCACAAAGGCGACGACCGGTTCAGTATCGCTCATGTTGAAGACTTCGTGAGGCACGCCAGGCTTGATGTAAATGAAATCACCGGCTTCGTTTTCCACCGCCTGCTTGAGGCCCGGTCCAAATTCGTGCCGCACTTTTCCCTCGAGGATGTAAAGGATAAGCTCGAAGCCCACATGAATATGGGCATACGCGATGCCGCCCGGCGGGATGGTGGCGATGTTCGCGGAGAGTTTGGTTGTGCCAACATTCTTGGCGGACATGCCCTGCTTGTAATGGATGCCGTTCCAATCGCGCCGCGCGCCGCCGCCGCGGATCGTCAGGATTCCATCATGATCTTCGACCGCGGTTAGGTGGATGTGGTCTTTCATGGAAGTGTTTGAATTCCGAACACGAAAATGGAGCGATTGCCTTACGGGATTGCTCGATTGTAAACCTCTACCAGGCCAACCCCGGTACCGTTATTCAATCCGAAGAGCAGCGCCGTATACTGGCCGGGTGATAACGTCGCCGCTATCGCTGACTCAAGACTGTTTGTGGGAGCCAGACCGGCCGCGGTAATAATCGCAGCCTGGCTTGGATCGTCTTCCCAGTCGTCATTTTCCTGGAGAAGTCCGCCATTCGCGTCACGCAGCTGCAGGATGGGGTTGGCCAGCGCACCGGGCACGCCAAAGCCAGCCAGGCTCGGCCCGATGCCGCGAAGGATAACATTGGCATTCCCAGCATGGCCGCCGAGGATAAATCCCGCGATCACGACGCTGGAACCTGTGCTGACAAAAGCCCGGGTGCTGATATTGCCCAGCCTGGAGGCGGACGCCTGGCTGAGATCGTAAACCTCAATCAAGGCGATGCCCGAGGCGTTATTCTTCCCCCTCACAATCGCCGTATAGGCTCCGGGATTCAGCGTTGCCAGGATTGCTGATTCGAGATTATGGGCGGGCGCGACGCCGGTAGCCAGGAGTTCGGCCTCCTGGGTGGCTCTCCAGTTGTCGTTGATGATCGTAATGAAGCCAGCTGGGCCGTGCAATTCCAACACCGGATCAGCCAGCGCGTCCGACACGCCTGATTGCGCCAGGGAAGGGCCTATGGCGCGGAGGACCAATTGTTTCGGAGCGCTTCCCGCGATGATGAAGCCGCCGATACCAACATTATCACCGGCCTGCACGAGCATGCGCGTCGACAGGTTCAGCGGTTCGGCCGCCGGAGTTGCGCTGGGAGTCGAGCTCGGACCTGGGCTTGGCGTCGCAGTCGCTGTTGCGGTGGCAACTGGCGTGGCCGTGGCGCTGGCAGTGGCTGTCGGCGTAGGGGTCGGTGCGGTGGCAGTAGCTGTAGGCGACGGTGTTGGCGTGGGGGCCGGTGCGGTACAAGTGCCGTAGACGTTAAAAACGAGGTGGCTGCTTAATACCTCGGGCGTGGAGTTGCAGAGCGAACTCCAATAACTCAGACCCGTCTCGGGCGCCGTATTAGCTCCCACATAAAAGAGGTAGCGAGTTGCAATGCCGTCCGGCGTAAATAGTTCCATCACCAGTTCGGGTGTCCCGGCTGGCACGATCGCTTTCAATGGCGTCGTCACCAGTGTCCCTCCTTGTCCAGTCGTCACAGTGATCGTGCTCGAACCAAGCAATGTTCGCGTCCCTCCGGGGAAGGAGGCTCCGGTATTTCCATATAATCGGACCGTTACTGGAGGTGGAGAGGAGGCGGAGTAGCTCACAGCGGAGACCCCAAACGAGACAGAGTTCACAGTGTATTCGGCCCCTCCGATAAATGTTCCCATGCTGAACGCTCTCCAGTAACTGTTCGGGGTTTCGGCAAACCCTCCTGAGTTGCCATAACGGCACGGTTCTTTGCTGGCTGTGATCGCCTGACTCGTCGATTGCGTCAGAACAGGCGTACACGGCACCGGAGTCGGCGTTGGTGGGCAAACATTGTCCCAGACGGATCGAGACCGTTCCTGGAGAGCTGGCGTTAGCAACAGCCAAATCCTGCTGGCCGTCTCCATTGAAATCTCCGATCGCTACCGAAAAAGGCTGAGGGCCGACGCTGACATCCGTTGAGCTACTAAAGCCACCCAAGCCATCTCCCAGGCGAATCGAGACCGCGCCGCCTGCGTTGGCCACAGCGAAATCCTGTTTGCCATCTCCATTGAAATCTCCGATCGCTATTGATTGGGGTTCACCGCCCACGCCGACTTCGGTTGCGCCGCTGAAGCCGCCCGAGCCATCCCCGAGGCGGATCGAGACCGTGCTTAAGTTCTGGCTCGCAACTGCCAGATCCTGCTTACCGTCCCCATTGAAATCCCCGATGGCGACCGATGTAGGAGCAGCGCCAACGTTGACCTCCGTTGCGCCGCTAAAGCCGCCCGAGCCATCTCCCAAACGGATCGAAACTACGCCCGGGATTGTGTTTAAGTTGGCGACGGCCAAATCCTGCTTGCCATCACCATTGAAATCCCCGACCGCCACGGAATAAGGACCCGAGCCCACGCTGACCTCCGTTGTGCCGCTAAAACCGCCCATGCCATCTCCAAGGCGGATGGAGACTGCCGTTGCTGAGCCTGAGCCGTAGTTGGCCGCGGCAAAATCCTGCTTGCCGTCTCCATTGAAATCACCGGTCGCCACTGACGCGGGCAGAGAGCCCACGCTGACATTAGTTGAGCCAATAAACCCTCCCAAACCATCTCCCAGACGGATCGAGACTGTCCCTGGAGTGCTATAGCTGGCTACGGCCAAATCCTGCCTGCCGTCGCCATTAAAGTCGCCAATCGCTATTGAATTAGGACTGAGATCCACATCGACATCGGGTGCGCTGCTAAAGCCACCCAAACCATCTCCCAGGCGAATTGAGACCGTACCTGGGTTTGTGCTGAAGTTCGCGATAGCCAAGTCCTGCTTGCCGTCGCGATTGAAATCTCCAATCGCGACTGAGATAGGCTCAGGGCCAGTGTTCACATCGGCCGAATTAATGAAACCGGGGGTGAAATTCGGTCCGCAGGGAGTGCTGGTCACCGTCAGCGTAAAGGTTTTCGTCGTCGGGCCTCCCGAACCAAATGCCATCACTGTCACCATGTAAGCGCCGGCTGGATGTGCGTCAGTCACTGTGACGACGCCCGTCGTCGGGTTGGCGGTGAACGCACCCTTGAAGTTGGTACTGGTGGAAACGCTGATGCTCGTGGTGTTGGTCGGTGCGACATCGGGTGTCACCGTCGTATTGCCGCTGAGCAGAACCGATGCGTCCGGATAATTCCCCAAAGCCCTGCTGGAGTCGGGATCATACCGGCGAATGTTCTTGGTCTCGGTGGGCGCTCCGATGACGAGCAGTACTACCGCGATCGGGATCAAACTCGACGAGAGCGCGATCTGGAGCGTCGAAGCGCGGTGCGAGTTATTTCGCCGCTTCTTCATATGTTTCGGTGGGTTTGATTGAGATCACGCAAAAGAAGCGTGAAGGACAAGCGCATTATTCAGACAAAGAATGCGCCTGTCGAGCGTTGTTAGGCCCGAGTATTGGATTCAGGAACCTGGAAAAAGTTCGACAAGTTATGGCGTGGTCCGCAGTTTCGATTGATCTTATGAAACACCAGCATCTCTACCGGATAGCCGCTCTCATTTTGTTGATCTGGCCGATAGGGTCCGAGCTCCAGGCCGAGGACGAGCGGATTGTTTCGAAGTACACCAGCACGGCGCGCAAAAACAGCCTGTCATTCAAGGACCACAGCGATGTGCCCGAGGGAGGATTCGAGGCAATTTGCCCTGGTCTCGGCGGGTATCAGCTCGTGCACCTGTCGGGAGACGAGCGGAGCTGGATCAACATCCAGTTCGGCCGGCAGACGGTCGATCTCTATTCGGCCACGATGGGGGCAGGTGGAGGAACTTTTCCTCACAAAGCCAACGATGTCGTGGAATGGCGCGGCGTGGAGAAGGAGGGACGTTTCACGCCCTATGCAATTATCTATCGGCTTGCCGCCGGAAACGACGAGACGCGCAAAATCCACACGCGTTTGATCGTCATCAAGCTCGATCGAGAACGTTCAGCCGTGATTGGGCACACCGAAGGCGCAAACGAAGACGCGGATGCCAAGAAGATGGCGGATCGAGCGCGCGCGAAATGAAGGGACGCCACGCTGCAGAAATGATTTCGTACAGGAGGAAACAGAGATCACAGAGGGTTGATTTTCGGTTCTCCGTTTTCCCATGCCCGCAATGCTTCGCCTAGCGATGCAGGCAGGTCTGTGGCCTCCTGTTATATTTCAGTGTGGGTCCGTGGCGGCTGCACGAATGGCGGAATGGGACAATCGAGTGAGTCGGCCACGGCGCGGAGCAACTCCGCTTCGCGTTCCTGGATTACCCCGTCCGCGGCGACGGTTTCGGCGCAGGCGTTCAGCACATTTTTTTTGATCTGCGGCACCGCCTGGCTGAGACGATCAAGCGCGGCCTCGACTTGGGGCAGGTCGCAGTGACCCGGCGGCAACCACGGAATATCAGAGCGGGCGATCCGCTGAAGCAAAGCCGCTCCCTGCTCGAAGGCTGCATGCGCGGCCGTGGCATTTTCGTGACCGGCATAGGCTGTAGCCGACAAGAGCACGCCGCACTCGGAGGTGAGGGGACGCAAATCATAGAATTGCGTCACCTGTTTGCGCGCCGGAACAAAATGCGTTTCGAGATGACGCATCACGATTTTTTGCAGCATGAATTCGAACAAGTCGGTTTTGTTATCGCTCGCGACGAGAAGATTCACGGCAGCGCGGAACTGAGAGAATTGCTCCGGGGAAAGGCGACGGAGAGCGGGCAGGGAGAGATCAATCAGCGGAATGCGAGCTTGAGGCGGGATGCCCTGGATCGCGGGCCAGAGGCGGCTCGCCTCCTGGCGCATTGCTTCGGATGCCGCGCCGGCGAGCTCGTCGAGTTGCTGCTGTCGCGTGGTCGGATCCTGGCTGAGCAAAAATGCGCACACCAACGCGCTGGCCGCGAGCGGATCGCGTGTATCCGCTTGCAGTGAGGGCGGAATCGCTTCCTGGAGATCGATCGCGTAGCGAAGATGCTCGGTCTTGGGCCGGCCGATGTCCGCGACGATTCGTTTTGGCGTAACGACGTGTGGCGCAATTCTCGCCATTTCGGCTTCCAGCAGGGGAACGACCGGTAGTGGCGGTGGCACCGAGGTTGGAATTGGTGGCGGCTGCGCTGTTTCCTCCGCGGAAGGAATCGGAGGAGGCGAGTCGGGGGTTACTACAGTCGGAAATTTCCCATCGAAGCTTGGATCCAGGGCAAGGATGCGCTCGTTCAAAGGAGGATGGGTCGCGAAACTCAAGAACTTCTTCCCGAGGCCATCCGCGAAAAATAAATGGCTGGCTTCCTCCGCGTGCACCGCGTGAAGGTGCGAGCCCTCACCTAGTCCGCCGATTTTCTTGAGGGCGTTCGCGAGCCCAGCCGGGTTCCGGGTGAATTGCACGGCCGAAGCGTCAGCCAGGACTTCACGTTGCCGGCTGACGGCGGCCTGGATCAGGCGTCCGAAAAGGACGCCGATCCATCCGATGATAATCAGCGCCAGGCCCAGCAACGGGAGAGGGTTCTTTTTCCCTCGGGTCCGGATAAGAATCCGGCCAATGATAGTGAGGCAAAGGATTCCGAAGATTAGCCCGATCAGGCGGAGGTTGAGCCGCATGTCGCCGTTGAGAATGTGGCTGAACTCGTGGGCGATGACGCCTTGCAGTTCGTCTCGCGAAAGGATCGTGATACAACCGCGGGTCACACTGATGGCCGCGTCGCCGGTAGTATGCCCGGCCGCAAACGCATTGATCCCGGCTTCGCCGTCCATCACATAGACCTGCGGAACGGGAACACCCGACGCGATCGCCATTTCTTCCACGACGTTGAGGAGCTTGCGTTCGTTGAGGTCGATCGTATTCGAATTGACCAGGCGTCCCTCCAGCAGTTCGGCGACCGCGCCGCCGCCTCGGGCCAGGGCCAATGTCCTGGAAACGCTGCCAATCAGAATCACGCCCATCGTCCCGATTGCGGTCCAGGAAAACAAGGCGACTTGCGACGCGTCATCCTTGAGTTCAGCGCCGGTGAAGATGAGTGCGACCGCGCCGTAGACGGCCAGAATCAGGAAAATGACGGCGAGGACGAAATAGAATACCAGGAGCTTGGTATTTCGCCGGGCCTTGTCCTGGCGCTCGAAGAAGTCCACCCGATTCGGCCGGAAGGTCTAGAACGACACTTTTGGTGCGGCCTTCTCCTCCGGCTTGTCGATGACGAATAATTCGGCCGGGCCAAAATTGAAGATGTTCGCGATCAGCACGGTGGGGAACACTTCGCGCTTCGTGTTGTAGGCCATGACGGAATCGTTATACGCCTGACGCGCGAAAGAGACTTTGTTTTCGGTCGAGGAGAGTTCCTCCATCAAGGTCATCATGGTCGTGTTCGCCTTGAGATCGGGGTACGATTCCGCCAGGGCGAAGAGGCGGTTTAGCACGCCACCCAACGCACCTTCGGCCGAAGAGAGATCCTTCATGGCTGAAGGATCACCGGGATTCTGCGCGGCGCGGGTGTTGGCCGTGACGGCGCTATTCCTCGCTGCGACGACGGCTTCGAGCGTGCCTCGCTCATGTTGCAAATAACCCTTCGCCGTCTCGACCAGGTTGGGAATCAGATCGTAGCGGCGCTTAAGTTGCACATCGATCTGGGAGAAGGCGTTCTTGAAGCGATTACGCAGCGTGACGAGCGCGTTGTAACCGCCGATCAGGAAGATCAGAACGAAGAACCCAAACAGAAGGATGAGGCCGAGAAGGATCAAGCTGATGCTCATGGAATTCCTTTCCTCGAAAGTTGGAACATTGCTAGGCTAAAGGAGCGGCCCAGGCAAATCACAAATTTCGTCCGGATCGTTTCCCCGGGTTCGATTTTGCGCCGCGATAAAGATAGAGGCATGGCGCTATCATCCTCATGGGATATTATGAGAGCCGTGCGAGCGCTCCTCTTTTCTCTCGCGGCATTCCTGTCGTCCGTCATCGCAATTCGCGCCGAAAAACCGTCACCGGGTTCGGGTGGGACTCAGCTGTCGTTCAAAATTCCGAAAGGTTACGAGGTCGGGCAGGAGAGCGTCTCACCTGATGGACGGTTCGCGATCCTCTATCCCCTCCGGGAGGAGGACGCCCCGCAGGATTATCCGCCGAATCTTTTGGTACGGCTCGAACCTTACGCGGTGGTGGCGACACTGGGAGAAGGGGAGGGCCACCCGCAAAGTGCGCGGCGCGAACTGCTGGCGAGGTGGAACGGCAATTCGGTGGTGGCGATCTGGCTCGCGGCCAAATGGGGCAGCGCTGATTTGTGGATCTACGAACTTGAGAACGACAAGGTAAAGCGCGTCCATCCGGTCTTTCAGGAGGCGCGAAAGTATTTCGACCGCGATTTCCGCCAGCGTTTCCTGAAAAAATATCCGAAAGAGTCCGACAACTTCACTTTTGTCTCGGAGGAGAACGAAGAGGGCGGCGCGCAGGAGATCGAATTCAAGGGCCGGACGTTGTCGTTAAATCTTTTCGCGGACAACAAACCGAATCTCGCCGGCGGCCCGCATTGGACGGCCGCGCTTCGTGCTGTTTGGGATCTCGACCAGGCGAAGTTTACAAAGGTGGATTTTCGTCCCGGCAAGATCGAAGTGCGGGGCGCTCCATGCTGGGAGAGTGAATTCCGGTATGACGACAGAACCACTGCCAGCAAGCGACGAAAGGCGCAAGCGCTCGCCGCGGGTCGCGGCGTGCTCTGGATAGGGTCGCGTGACTTTCGTCGAATTTACCAGATCGATCCCGCGACCTGGAGTGTTCTCCAGGAAACGGAAGCGCCCGGGATTCCGTGGGCCGCGGTGTGGACCGGCGATATTGTGCGGTTCACCCTCGGGGAGGGACCCGACGACGATCGTTACCTGCGCAGCCTGGATCCGGCTCGCGGGTTCCGAGAGGACCGGATCGCGTGTCCGGATCTGACCGGTTCCTATCTGAGTTTCGACGGCTCACACCTTTATCTGAGCCAGTGGTACAAGCGTCGCATCTTGAAGCTCGATGCCGCGGGAAACATTTTGCGCGCGATCGATGTCGGCGCAGAAATTTGCGGTCACACTTTCGCGGATGGAATGATCTACGTCTTGCGTGGCGTGGAAACGCCTGACGAAGATTGGCGGATTGCGCGGCTTGATCCGCGCCAGGAAACGCCGGAGGTTATGGACCTCGCGGTAGTTCCGTTTGCCTGCCGCTCGCTTGCGTTTGATGGCGCGAACTTCTGGACGAACCACCGGGCCGCGAACGAGATTATTTCGTTTGCATTGCCGGCCTGATGTAGCCCGCGTTTCACGGCGCGGCGACTGAGCGCCGCCGCGGCTACAGCTATTGGGGCCGCGTTGGTTGCCGATCTATCACGACCAGCGCAATTCCACCCAGAACGAGCAGGGCGGCGAGCAGCAAGCGCCAGGTAAGATTTTCGCCGAGGAGTAGAATTCCGCCTGCCGCGGTCAAGACCGGAACACTCAGTTGCACGGTGGCGGCGCCGGCTGCCTTCAAGCCGGGCAGCGCGCTATACCAGATCACGTAGCCCAGGCCCGACGTGATTGATCCCGACACCACCGCGTATTCGATGCCTGCGCGATCGAGGCGCGCCGACGTCAGAAGGATAATACTTAGAGCAATGGCGAGCGGAACAGCGCGGACGAAATTCCCCGCCGTGGCGGCGGTCGGATCGCCGCCTCTTTTCCCCCGCAGCGAATAGATGCCCCAAGCTACGCCGGCGCCAAGCATCAGAATCGATCCGCCCACTGGCGGAGCGGACAGACCGGGAAACAGCAGCACAACGAGCCCAGCTCCCGCGAGGAGAAGCCCGACGATCTGGAGCGAATGCAATCGTTCACCCTTGCGCAGCCCCCAGAGAATCATCGTGGCCTGAACGGCGCCGAACAGGAGCAGCGCTCCCGTCCCGGCCGGGAGACTGATGTAGGCAAAAGAAAAGGCGGCCGCGTAAGTGAAGAGCGCGATGGCAGACGGCCAGTTGCCCTGAAGAGGTCGACGGTCCTTCCGAGAAGTCGTGAGAGAGGCTCCAACCGGTGCGGCCGCAGGGCGCAGCTTTACGATCAGCCAAAGGACTATGGCGCCGGAGACGATGCGAATGCAGGTAAAGCTGGCAGCGTCGATCCCGGTTTGCTTCAACGCCAGGCGGCAGAGCAGCGAATTACTCGCGAACGCGACCATCGCCGTAAGCGTCAGCAGGAAAACTTTCGCCGGATTCATTTTGTTACCACATTGAATCCGCGTCTCGTGGCGACCACCCGGTCACGTCCCGGCTATCATCGACGCCGTCCAGCCGTTTTCAGGCCGGAGCCGCTGCGGGAACCACGCGTTTTGCGTGCAGGCGCTTGAACAACACGATGGCGCCGATCGCCACCAGAATGAGAGCGACACCCATGACAGGCCGATAGACGATCCATGCGGTCGCGATCACCAGAATGGAAACGATGGCGGAGAGGAAAAACGCTGCGATGGCGAAACCAATCTCCACGAGGGAGCCAAGAAACGGGAGCACATGGGCAAGAGCGGAGATCGGCCCGAGGGCGAGCAGGCTGCCGAAAAACATGGCTGCGAAACCCACGGCGCGCAGAATCCACGTCATCACCTTATTGGCGTCCAGGGCGTGCACGAACATCTGCGGCGCGGAGAGGTTCCCTGCCTCCACCAGCTCGATCTCGCGCCCGTTCCGCGTCGTGTAGGGCGTGAAGCTTTGTTTCGCCTGAGCCGCGACGATGCTGACCGAGCCCGGGCGCAACACGGTAAAGGAAATCTTTTCGTCGCCAATCTCCGGATTGGCAGAATCAGCCCCCAGATAAAACTCGCCGCGTTCGACCTTCAGCTTCGACTCGAGCTTCGAAGAGACATTGTCGAGCTGTTCTTCGGTCACCGTGAGCGTTTCGTCTCCGGGAATTTTACCGATGATTTCCGGCGTCAGTTTGAACTGGCCGAGCGTCGCATCTTTGGCGACGAATTCCTGCTTCGCCACCTCGAGTTTCTCCGGGTTGCGATGGTCCTCGGGACTCTTGAAATGGCTCGAACGGGTCAATTCGGCCGACCACGTTTTTTCGTAGGTATAGGTCGTGGTCGTTTCTTTGCCGCCGCCAACTTTGTCGCGGCTCTTGGATTCTTTTTTCTCCTTCCATTCGTAAACCTGGATGTTGCGCCGCAGCCGGATGGCCGGTTCGGAGATATTGAAGAGCGCGTCTTCCACCGGTTTCTGAGCGGCCGAGTCCCCGGTCACGTGAATGAGTTTGGCGTCGTTAGCCGGGTCGATCGGATCGGCTGGCACATCGATAACGGTGGCGGCGCCTTCCTGCAGGCTTTTCGCAGTCGCGACGGCGCGTCCCTCGTTCCAAAAAAGGAGCACAACCGATCCGATGAGAAGCGCGAACCCGATGAGCATCCCCACAAAGGAGCGGCCGATCCTGCCAAAGCCTGACTGGCTGGTGACTTCGGTTATTACATTGGCCATGCCTGATGGCGTAGCAGACCGCTGAGGCGCAGAAAAGCCTAAACCGGAGAACGTTCGCGGCGAAAGGTCTTTGCCTTTCGCATGAAAAGACGAGTAAGTTCAGATCATGAAAGCAATTTTCGCTGCCCCATTCGCGCTGTTCTTCCTCCTGTCCCCAGCCTTTGGCCAGAGTTCGCCAGCGGTCGCGCCGCCGCCCAAGACGGGGGTGGCAGAATCCGCCCCGCTCACGAAAGAGGAACGAGATCGGGCGATCGATTACTTGAAGGAAACGCAAAAGGCATTTCTCGCCGCGACGGAGGGATTATCGGACGCACAATGGAAGTTCAAGGCTGCGCCCGACCGGTGGTCGATCGCAGAAGTTGCGGAACATATCGCGGTCACCGAAGACACCATCTGGAAGTCGGTCGAAAAGATGATGAAGTCACCGCCAACTCCCGAGAAAGCGGCGGAAGCCAAGGGCAAGGACGAAATCATCCTGACGAAAGTTCCCGATCGTTCACGGAAGGCGCAGGCGCCGGAACAACTGAAACCGACCGGACGCTGGGCCACGCGAGCAGCGCTCGTGAAGGATTTCGACGGCACGCGCAGCCAGGAGATCGCGTATCTAAGTGATACGAAGGAGGATCTCCGGAATCACTTCGATGAGCATCCGTTTCTGAAGACGATTGATGCCTATCAATGGTTGCTGCTCAATGGGGCGCATTGTAAACGGCACACCGCGCAGATCCTGGAAGTGAAAGCCGATCCGAATTACCCGAAGAGCTGATCGGAGCGGTTAAAACGATTTCGCCCTTTTACTTCAAGCTCGCCAAGAGGGCGGGGCGACGCTTGAGCTTTGCGGTTAACGCCTCGATGGCCCGCAGGGTGGCGGGGCTGATATGGTGTTCCATGCCTTCGACGTCATGCTCGATCACGCGTTCGTCGACGTGGAGGAGCTTGAGGAAGTCGGTCAGGAGCTGGTGCCGCCGGGCGATATTGCGGGCGAGCGTTTCGCCGGCCGTGGTCAGGACGAGCCCGCGATACTTCTCGTAGTTGAGGAGGCCCTCGCCGTCGAGCCGCTGCACCATGTTGGTCACGCTGGCCTGGGAGATGCCCAGGCTCGTCGCGATATCGACCACACGGGCGTAGCCCTTGGTGTTGATCAGCTCCAGGATGCGCTCCAGGTAATCTTCCACGGCGGTGGAATTTCGGGCGAGGCCAAACAAAAACTATTTACCGGTTGACAAATTAATAGTAAAAGCCAACTAAATTAGCCGTGACTAATTCTGAGAAGGATGCCCTCTATGGCAAAACCGGGTGGCGCTCCCAACCCGTCCGGCCCAGCCTTTCCGAGGTTCACCGCACCCTGGTCGTTCCTCAGACCGGCAGCTTCTATCGCAAGGTCCTCGCCTTCGCCGGGCCGGGGTTTCTGGTTGCGGTCGGCTACATGGATCCCGGCAACTGGGCCACCGATCTCGCCGGCGGCTCGAAGTACAATTACACGCTGCTCTCGGTCATCATGATCTCGAATTTCATGGCGATCCTCCTCCAGAGCCTCTCCCTCAAACTGGGCATCGCCACCGGGCGCGACCTGGCCCAGGCCTGCCGCGATCACTACAGCAAACCGGTTTCATTCTTTCTCTGGGTCATTTGCGAACTGGCCATCGCGGCGTGCGATTTGGCCGAGGTGATCGGATCGGCCATTGCCTTGAACCTCCTTTTCGGCCTTCCCCTCATCTGGGGGGTCTGCATTACCGCGCTGGATGTGCTCCTGATTCTGCTCCTGCAAAACAAAGGCTTCCGCCATACTGAGGCGCTGGTCATTGCCCTGGTCTTAACCATTGGGGCCTGCTTCGGACTGGAGATCGTCTTTTCCCGGCCGGATCTGCTCGGGATTGCCAAGGGGTTTCTCCCATCACCCCAGATCGTGATGAACCCCGACATGCTCTACATCGCCATGGGCATTCTCGGCGCCACGGTCATGCCGCATAATCTTTACCTGCATTCTTCCATCGTGCAGACGCGGGTTTACGAGCTCAACCCGCACGGCAAGCGCGAAGCGATCAAGTTCGCCACCATCGACTCGACTTTCGCCCTCATGTTCGCTCTCTTCATCAACGCCGCCATTCTGATTGTCTCCGCGGCGACCTTCTATAGCCGGGGCCGCAACGACATCGCCGAGATTGGCGACGCCTACAAGCTGCTGACCCCGCTCCTGGGCGTCACCGGGGCGAGCAGCCTCTTTGCCATCGCTCTGCTGGCCTCCGGACAAAACTCCACGCTCACCGGCACGCTCGCCGGCCAGATTGTGATGGAGGGCTTTCTCAATATCCGCCTGAAACCGTGGCTGCGCCGGTTGATCACCCGGTTGATCGCCATCATTCCGGCCGTCATCGTCACCATCATTTCCGGCGAAACGGGCACCGCGAAACTACTCGTGTTGAGCCAGGTGATCCTGAGCCTCCAACTCAGCTTCGCCGTTTTCCCGCTCGTCATGTTCACCAGCGACAAATTGAAAATGGGCGAATTCGCGAATCCGCTCTGGATCAAGATCCTGGCCTGGGTGGTGGCCGTAATCATCGCGTCGCTTAATGCCTGGCTGCTGGTCCAAACCTTCCGCGGCTGGTTCTCCTAGAAACTAACGCCATGTACAAAACCATCCTGGTTCCGGTCGAGAATCGCGAGACCGACGAAACAATCCTGCGCCACATCCGGCCGCTCGCGAAACTGACCAACGCCAGGCTCATGCTGGTGCACGTCGCCGATGGCTGGGCGGCTCGCAATTTCGAGCACCTGAAATTGCAGGAAAGCGAGGAAATGAGACACGACCGGGAATATCTGGCCGGTCTGGAAAAGAAATTGCGCGCCGAAGGGTTCGAGGTCAGCTCGGTCCTGGCCATGGGTGAGCCGGCCACCGAGATCATCAAACTGGCGCGCACCGAATCGGTCGAGCTGATCGCCATGAGCACCCATGGGCATCGCTTTATCAGCGATCTGCTTTATGGGAGTACCGCCGACAAGGTGCGGCACAGCGTGGACATTCCCGTTCTCCTCTTGAAAGTGAAGCGCTGAACAAGTGCTCGCGCGATTCCGAATTGGATTGGCAGGGCTTTTGGCGGGGCTGAGTTTGCTGCCGCCTGTTTTTGCGCAGAGTCGGGCTCAACCGGATAAACGAGGTTACAACCTGTTTAATCCCACGCCGGACAGCCTGTTGCGCGAGCTGGCCACCGATCGGCCCGATAAAACGGAGAATCCTTACACCGTCGACGCCGGACATTACCAGCTCGAGCTGGATCTGGTGAATTACACCTACGACCACCAGGACTCCGGCGGAGCCAATCGCACGGTCCGCTCTCTCGCGATCGCTCCTTTCAACATCAAAGTGGGCCTGCTCAACAATCTGGACCTGCAATTCATCGCCGAGACCTATACCACCCAGGAAACCGACGATCGCAACCTGCGGAACAAGAAGCGGATTTCCGGTTTTGGCGACATCATCGTGCGAGGGAAGATGAACATCTGGGGCAACGACGGAGGCAAAACGGCCTTGGGCGTTATTGCGTTCGCCAAATTCCCGACCAACCAGGACGGTCTCGGTAACGGCGCATTCGAAGGAGGGATGATTGTGCCGCTCGAGGTCAAGCTGCCTCGGGACTGGGATCTCGGTTTGATGACCGAGGTCGATAGCCGGCAGAATTCAGACGATTCGGATTACCACGCGGAATTCATTAACACCATCACGGTCGGGGCTACATCGAGTTCTACAGCAATGTGAGCCAGGAGAAAGGTGCAGACTGGATTGGCACTTTCGACGTAGGGGTTACCTACAAGGTGCGTCCAAACATTCAGCTCGACGCCGGCGTGAACATCGGACTGACCGACGCGGCGGACGACCTCAACCCGTTCATCGGGCTGACGGTGAGGTATTAACTGACCGCGTTGTAACCACAGCCCTGTGGGCTGTCATCCTGAGCGGAGCCAAGCGGAGTCGAAGGACCCCGCCTTGGTGCTGGCGATGTCGATAGCAATGCCTCGGGGTCCCTCGACTTCGCTGGATGACGGATAGCACACGGCCCGCAGTGCCCTGGCTACATTCGCGGAATCTGCGTGCGCTTCGTCGCCCTTACGATTAATAGACCCTCGTGAAGGCGCTCTTCCTCACGAACGAATATCCGCCGAACGTTTATGGCGGAGCGGGGGTCCACGTCGATTATCTCTCGCGCGAGCTCGCCAGGACGATGCCGATCGAGGTTCGATGCTTTGGTGACCAGAAAGTCGATGACGGCAATCTTTCCGTCAGAGGGTTCGATCTCGATTCGTCTGATTTTACCTGTCCGGCGCCGTTGCAATCCGTCTTCGGCGCGATCCGGCGTTGCACCGATTTTAACACGACCCGGATCGAGGCCGATCTGGTCCATTGCCATACCTGGTACAGCCATTTCGGCGGGATTTTGGCGAAGATGAATTACGGCCTGCCGCTGGTTGTTACGGTCCATTCGCTCGAGCCCCTCCGGCCCTGGAAACGCGAACAGCTCGGCGGTGGATACGATTTCTCGCTCTGGGTCGAGAAGACCACCCTGGAAATGGCGGATGCGGTCATCGCCGTTTCCGGCGACACCCGGGCGGATATCGAACGCCTGTTCAAAGTCCGGCCTGAGCGGCTGCACGTGATTCACAACGGAATCGATCTCGAAGAATATCGAAAGACCGACTCCACCGCGGCTCTGGCGAAGTACGGCATCGATCCCGCCAAGCCCTACCTGCTCTTCGTCGGACGAATCACCCGCCAGAAAGGCATCATTCATCTGGTTCGCGCGATCGAGTGGATGGATCCCGGCTTTCAAATCGTGCTGTGCGCCGGTGCCCCGGATACGCCGGAGATCGGAGCGGAAATGAAAGAAGCCGTCGAGAAAGTGAAGGCCAAACGCCCCGGGATCGTCTGGATCGACGAGATGGTCGACAAGGAGACCGTCCGCGATCTCTATTCGCACGCCGCCGTTTTCTGCTGTCCTTCCATTTACGAGCCGTTCGGGATCATCAATCTCGAAGCGATGGCGTGCGAAACGGCCGTCGTCGCCACCGCCGTTGGCGGCATCAAGGAAGTCGTGGTCGATGGTGAAACGGGATTTCTGGTTCCCATCGACCAGATGAATGAGAGTCCGTTCGAGCCGCGTGATCCGGAAAAGTTTGCGCGCGCCCTGGCGGAACGGATCAACCAATTGATCGCCGATCCGGGTTTATGCGCGCGCTTCGGCCGCGCCGGACGGAAACGCGCGGAAGAGAAATTCAGCTGGGCGGCGATCGCGGCGCAGACCAAAGCGCTCTACGAAAAGGTGCTGGCGTAGATGTAGGCGCCCCGATGTAGTGGCTCTTCTGTGAAGCGCCCGTTCCCGCAGCATCGCATGGCGCCGACGCTCCACAGGAGCGTCCCTACATTTGCCTCGGGGTGACAAGCACCCCAGACAATGGCACTTTGTCCGAGCGCTGCGCGCGAAAAGCCCCTCCTTATGTTTGTCGATCGAATCAAAGTTTTTGCTCAAGCCGGTGACGGCGGGCGGGGGTGCGTCAGTTTTCGGCGCGAAAAATTCGTGCCCCGCGGCGGGCCGGACGGCGGCGACGGCGGCCGGGGCGGAGACATCATTCTTCGGGCCGATGTTCATACCGACAACCTCTCGAATCTTTTCTACGAGCCCATCATCAAGGGCAAGAGTGGCGCGCACGGGCAGGGGAAGAAAAAGCACGGCCGCGCCGCCATCGCGAAAGTGGTCAAGGTCCCGGTCGGCACCGTCGTGTATCGCGCAGAAGCCCCGGTCCAGCGAAACGAGTTTGGAGAAGTCGTCTCTTCTAATGGAGAGGTGGTCGAGCAACCGCACCGCCTGCCGCCTATGGATGATTCACTCCCGCCAGGCGGTCCGCCTGCCCCGCCACAAGTCGACGCGCCGGATAAAATCGCCGATCTCACGCATGACGGCGAGGAATTCATTCTCTGCGAAGGGGGCGGCGGCGGGAAGGGGAACGTCCATTTCAAGAGCTCGCGGAATCGCGCGCCGGTCCAGTACACGGAAGGCGGGGAGGGGGAGCAGGGGCATTTTCTCTTTGAACTGCGGACGATGGCCGATGCCGCTCTCGTCGGCTATCCGAATGCCGGCAAGTCGACCCTTCTAGGCAAGCTTTCTGCGGCCCACCCGAAAGTCGCGCCCTATCCATTCACCACGCTGCATCCGATCGTCGGAGTGGTCGATTTCGATGGCTATCGCCGCGCGTCGATTGCAGACATTCCGGGTTTGATCGAAGGAGCCCATCGCAACATCGGTCTCGGTCACGATTTTCTTCGCCATATTACCCGGTGTCGGATTTTGCTTTTTGTCCTCGACATCGCGGGAAGCGAGGGACGGCATCCGATCGAAGATCTGCAGAGCCTGCGGCGGGAAATTAATCTTTACGATCCGCGGCTTTCGGAACGGCCCTGGTACGTAGTCGCGAACAAAATGGACCTTCCCGACGCCCACGAAAATTTGCGGGCGCTCGAAGAACGATTTCCCGAGCGAGAGATCGTGCCGATTTCAGCCAATCGGTCCGAAGGCCTCGACGAACTGCGGTCCCGGCTTGCGCGATGGCTCTCGGGCAATAGTGAAGAAACGGCGGGGGAAAAGCTGGTCGGAACCGAAGAAACGGTGGCGGCGGAATAACAGGTGGACAACGAACGAGACCTCAAGGACAATCGCGGTTTTCATGGGTAAACGAGTTGTAGCAAGTTACTGCACGACGTTCCTCAAGCCGGAGATGTTGCACATCTACCGCCAGGTTCGGTCGCTCCGCGTTTACGACACATTCGTGATGACGAAGGCGTTGCAAAACAACGACCTGTTTCCCTTT
>QHMY01000173.1 GCA_003218305.1 Verrucomicrobiota bacterium | reverse complement strand
GATGTTGCGCGAATATCAACTCGCCGGGTTCGATTGGCTCGCGCGCCTCGCGGCAAACAACCTGGGCGGCATCCTGGCCGACGAGATGGGTCTGGGTAAGACAGTGCAGACGCTCGCGTTTCTCCGCACCCATCAGGGCGAGGGTCCGGCCCTCGTCGTCTGCCCAACATCGCTGGTGACAAACTGGGAGAATGAAGCGCGAAAATTTACGCCCGAACTCAAGACCCTTGTGCTCGAAGGCGCCGATCGCGCCGCCCGTTTCAATTCGATCGCCGATGTCGACCTGGTGATCACGAGCTACGCCTTGCTGCGACGGGACATCGACACCCTGCGCGAGATCAACTTCTCCACCGCCGTGCTCGACGAAGCGCAGCACATCAAAAACCCGGAGACTCAAAACGCCCAGGCCGCTTACGCCCTTCGCGCGAACCATCGCTTCGTGCTGACCGGCACCCCGATGGAAAATTCGGTGCGTGATCTTTGGTCGATCATGAACTTCGCGCTACCCGGCTATCTCGGGAATCGCAACGATTTCCGCGAGCGTTACGAACTTCCGATCTCGCGGGGCTCCGCGCCGGATGTGCAACGCCGGCTCTCGCGCCGGCTTCAACCGTTCCTGCTCCGCCGGCGGAAACGCGACGTGGCGAAGGATCTGCCCGAGAAAATCGAGCAGGTGGTGCTCTCCAGCCTGACGGGGCAGCAACGCGCGGCCTACGATGCGCTCCTTCGCGAGATCCAGCTGGGTCTCGGCGGCTCGGGCAAGAAGGTGAATGCCGGAGCCCAACGAATGAAGATGCTCACGGGTCTGCTCCGGCTGCGGCAGGTCTGCTGCGATCTGCGTCTCCTCGGCCTGCCGGCGCAAGTTCCCACCGGACCCTCTCAACTTCCTGCAGAGACCTCCGCCAAGCTGGACCTCCTTGACGAGCTCCTCGAGGAAGCAATCGACGGTGAACACCGGGTTCTCGTTTTCAGCCAGTTCGTTACGATGCTGCACCTCATTCGAGAGCGACTGGAGAAGCTCGAGATTCCGTTCTGCTATCTGGACGGCTCGACCAAACAGCGACAGGAAATCGTAGACCGTTTCCAAAAGGACGCCGCGATCCCAGTTTTCCTGATTAGCCTGAAGGCCGGTGGCGTCGGCCTGAATCTCTCCGCCGCCGACACCGTCATCCATTTCGATCCGTGGTGGAATCCCGCGGTCGAGGCGCAAGCCACCGACCGGGCGCATCGCATCGGGCAAACCCGTGTCGTCACCGCTTACAAGCTGATCACCCGCGATACCGTCGAAGAAAAAATCCTGAAGCTCCAAGAGAAGAAACGCGCCGCGATCGACGCGGCCATCGACAGCGAGGAACCGCTCATGACCGGTCTCACCACCGAAGAACTCGAAGAGCTGCTCGCGTGAGTAAGAGTTCAGAGTTGTTAGTTGAGAGTTTGAGAGCCGCAAGCTGGTGACATGTGACCGGTAATCAGTGCCTCAGCGAACTCTGTGGCCTCCTGTTCGAAACGGAAAACAAGAATCGAGCACGAGCACGATTACGAGGAAGGCGTGGAGAGTCGGCGTGGCTGCCGCGGCAAGGTTCCAGCAACAACCGGTGTGCCAAACTTGAGAAAATATCGCGAAAAATTGGCTGAACGCGCCTGCGCTTGCCGGGTTCGACGCTGTCTAATGAGCGACAGTTAAAAAAGGATAAAAAATGAACAATGTCGCTCTCTTCACTATAGAAGCTCCCTGGATGATTTGGGTTGGAATCCTCGCCATCGGCGTGCTTCTGCTCTGCCTCCCGCGGTTGCTGGGAGTGGTTTACATCCCGTACACGCACGTCGGCATCATCGAAAAGATCTGGAGCAGCAAAGGCTCGCTGCGTGAGGGCCAGATTATCGCGCGCGGTGGCGAGGCTGGTCTCCAAGCCAGGTTCCTGCGGGGCGGCATTCACTTCGGTTTGTATCCGTGGCAATACCGCATTCATAAAGAGCCGCTGGTGGTAGTGGCCGAAGGCAAGATGGCCTACATTTATGCGCGAGACGGCGTCCCGTTGGAGCCTGTCCAAACGCTTGGCCGGAACGTTGATTCCAATCACTTCCAGGATGCAATGCGTTTCCTGGAAGCGGGAGGGCAAAGAGGCCGGCAGCGCGGGATTCTGCGCGAAGGTGTTTACGCCATTAACCTCGGGTTGTTCGTCGTCATCACCGAAGAGCGCGTTTTCTCCGGGCCGGTGCGCGAGGCGACCGATCGTTATGCTTCATGGAAGGCGCAACTTGCTGCCATGCGCGCGTTTGATCCGGTGGTCATCGGGACGGGCGCCGGCGGTCAGAATGGTTTCCGCGCCAGCATCGCTGACTCGGGTGCCAGTGAAGCCGGCGCGCCGCCAGCTATCCGCAGGGAAACGCCAGAGTTCGATCCGAACGTCGATACCATCGGCGTGGTGAGCATCCAGGACGGGCCGACGATCGGTTCGGGTGAGATTATCGCTCCCGAAGTGAAGGCGGTGGCGGGAAGAGATCACAATTACTTCCAGGATCCCGAAGCGTTTCTCGAACTCGGAGGCAAACGTGGCAAACAGCTGCAGGTGCTGACCGATGGCACCTTCTTCATCAATCGCTGGTTTGGCTCGGTGGAAATCAAAGCCAAGACCCTGATTCCGATTGGCTACGTGGGCGTGGTGGTTTCCTATCACGGCGCGGCGGGCGACGATACGACGGGTGAATCGTTCCGGTACGGCGAACAGGTGGAGACCGGTCACCGCGGTGTCTGGCGCTCGGCGCTCGCGCCGGGCAAGTACGCGCTGAATCCCTACGCGGTAAAAGTGGAGCTCGTTCCGACGATCAACTTCGTGCTGCGCTGGATCAGCGGCCAGACCGAGGCGCACCATTACGATGAGGACCTGACCAGTATCGACCTGATCACGGCGGACGGTTATGAGCCGCGTCTGCCCTTGTCGTTAGTCCTGCATATCGATTACCAGAAAGCGCCGTCGGTGGTGCAGCGTTTTGGCGATGTGAAGCGGCTGATTACCCAGACGCTTGATCCGATCCTCACGGCTTACTTCCGCGATGTCGCGCAGACCTCCAACATGCTTGACCTGCTGACGAAGCGTGAGGAAATCCAAAAGCACGCCACGGATGAGCTGGGCACACGTTTCACCCGTTATGACATCAACGTCGTTGCCGTGCTGATTGGCCGGCCGGAATCGCGGGAGATCGCGCCGGGACAAGCCGATCCGATCGAGACGTTGTTCGACCAGTTGCGCATGCGCCGGTTGGCCGACGAGCAGCGGGCGACCTACGCAACCCAGGAAGAGGCAGCCAAGCAACAGGTCGCGCTCAACCAGGCGAAGGCAAAAGCGGAACGTCAGACCGAACTGACGCAGAGCGCGATCGCCGTTGAGATCGCGGCCAATCGTGGCCAGGCCGAATTCGCGGAGGCGGAGCAGCTGGCGAAGAAACAGGTCACGCTTGCCGAGGGCGAGGCGCGATCGAAGGAACTGATCGGTAAAGGCGAATCTTCGCGGATCGCGCAGGTCGGCCTGGCGGAGGCGGCCGTCACCCTGCAAAAGGTTAGCGCCTACCGGGATCCGCGGCTTTACGCGCTCAATGTGTTCGCCGATCAATTCTCGAAGAGCGTTCAACCGCTGGTCCCGAGCCGGTTGTTCATCAGCAACGCTGCGGGCCGGGCTGGTGACGACGCCGGTGGGGCCGGAGGCAGCGTCCTCGAGACATTGCTAACCTTGATCCTGAGCGAAAAAGCCGGGATCAACACCCGAGAAGATACCGCCACCTCCAAACCGCTGGAGGATTTTATCCGGCAGTTTGCCGGTAAGAGAAATGGCGATCCGTCGCCGCAAGAGCGGCCGGCGGCTGCTGGAAAAGCCGTGGGGGATGCTCGCTGAATCGCGGTGACATTATCTCGCACCCGCTGCGACGGGTGCGAGTGCGGGGCGGCTGTGTGGCGGCGGCCGCTGGGAGGTTGAGAGTCGTTAGTTGAGAGTTGAGAGCCGCCAGATGGTCATTCGCTGCGAACTCTGTTGTCCTCTTCTCAGAGTCCCAAGTTGCAGCTGCTGCACACGGAAAACAAGAATCCATCACGAGCCGGAGCATGAGCACCATTACGAGGAGGGCGTCAAATACAGACGATGGATCACGCTCCCGTTTTGTCCTAGATTCAGTTTGTGAACCTAAGAGTCTCCTAGACAATTCCAGATTCCGGCGGCGTTTAGGAAGAGATGCCTCGTCCAAGTTTTCTCATGCATTATTGCCGTTTGCTCATCGTTGCTTGCTCACTCCATTTGGTTCTACCGGCCACCCTCATCGTTGCCCAATCCGCTTCGCCCGGTGTATACACTCCAGTTCCCGCCGCTAGCACCGCTCCGTTGACGGTCGCTGAACGCGATGAAGTGCTCGATCAGCTTGCCAAAGAGCTCGAAGCTAAATTTGTCTTTCCGGACGTGGCCGCTTCCTACGCGAAGATGCTGCGTGAACGGAAGCAGGCGAACGCCTACGCCGATCTTTCGGATCCCATCGCCTTTGCGGCTAAGGTAACAGCCGATCTTCAGGCGGTCAGCGCAGACGGTCATCTGCGCCTTAATTTCAATCCCAGTGGCGATTTTTCCCCTGGTCGCACCGGGCCTCCGCGGGGTGCACCACGCGAGGCTCTTGCCGAGACCCGGATGATCAGCGGCTTCGCCTACCTGAAATTCAGTTCTTTTCCTAATGATCCCGAGGTCGCCGCCCGAGCGCGGCAATTCCTGCTCGATCATACCGATGCGCGCGGCGTGATTCTCGACGCGCGAGATAGCCGTGGAGGCACCACGATGGTGATGGACGCCATCCTGCCTCTTTTCTTCGCGGAACGGGCCACGCTCATGCGGATGGACACGCGCGAAGGAGCGGGGCCTCGCGGCCCGCGTCCGCCTGCTTCCGGAGCGCCAGGCGGTGGTCCATCCGGATCGCCGGGTAGCGAAGTGCGTGAGGGTCCGCCGCCTACGATGGTGAGGCAAAAAGGTCCCGCGGGCATTGAGCGCTTCGACCATATTGTTCTGCCGGATCCGACGGAGAAACAGCTACAAAAAGTTCCCGTCTTCTATCTTACTTCGAAATTGACTCGCTCTGCCGCCGAGCATTTTGCCATGGCCCTGCAGCGGACTCACCGCGGTGTGGTGGTTGGCGAAACCACCGCCGGAGCGGGTAACTTCGGCGCGCCGGTACCGATAGGCACGCGGTTTTCCGCCTTTATCCCGTTTGGCCGGTCGTACGATCCCGACACGAATCGCGGTTGGGAAGGCACCGGTATCACGCCGGATGTCTCGGTCTCAGCCCCGAGCGCGCTCGACGAAGCGCTGCGCCGGGGTGAAGCGCTTTAATGGGGGCCGGATCGGCGGCGAAATCTTGGGACATTTGCGGCCGACACGGTCGCCATATAAGACCGCCTTTCGTCACAAAGTTGCAACTTTACTTTCAATCCAAAGCCCAGACAGTTTTCTTTGGCGCCAAGTACGTTAGGCGTCTCTGCCAGAGAGAGCTCCACCTGATCAGCTTCCCGCCGGGTAATTCGTGAGCGAAGGGCACGCTCACACAATGGGGAGGTGTCTTTATGAAGGTAGCGCAGATCGCGAAGCCAGGCGGCAATTTCGAGATTGTCGAACGAGAGATTCCGCAGCCGGGCCCGGGGCAGGTGCGGGTAAAAGTGGAAGTGTGCGGAATCTGCCATAGCGACGTTTTGGTCAAAGAAGGATTGTGGCCCGGGATTCAATATCCGCGGGTGCCTGGGCATGAGGTCGCCGGTCGGATCGATGCATTGGGCAGCGGGGTCGGCAGATGGAAGGTTGGTCAACGGGTCGGCGTCGGCTGGCACGGCGGTCACGACTTTACGTGCGGAGAATGTCGACGGGGCGATTTTGCAATGTGCGAAAGCCGGAAAATCACCGGGATCGACTTCGACGGTGGCTATGGTGAATACATGATCGCGCCGGCCGAGGCGATGGCGGCGATCCCGGATGAGATACCAGCCGCCGACGCAGGACCGCTTATGTGCGCGGGCGTGACCGTTTACAACGCTCTGCGAAATTCAGGCGCGCGAGCTGGCGATGTGGTCGCTGTGCAGGGGATTGGCGGGCTTGGACATCTTGGCGTGCAATACGCGCGTCGCATGGGATTCGTGACGATCGCCCTAGGCCGGGGGAAGGATAAGGAACCGCTCGCCCGCGAACTCGGCGCCCATCACTACATCGACGCCGACGCGGTTGATACGATAGCCGAACTCCAAAAACACGGAGGCGCTCGCGTGATTCTGGCGACGGCTCCAAGTGCGAAAGCGATTTCCGCCGTAGTCGGTGGCTTGAGCGCGAATGGCAACTTGTTGATTCCGGCGGCGCCGGCTGAGCCGCTGACCATCAGCATGATGCCGCTCATCGCCGGGCGCAGATCGATCTCAGGCTGCTATTCCGGTACGGCCAGAGACTCGGAGGACACGCTGGAGTTTAGTGCATTGTCGGATGTGCATCCGATGATCGAGAAATACCCGCTCGACCGGGTGGCCGACGCTTACGAACAAATGCAGAGCGGTAAGGTGCGCTTCCGGGTGGTTCTCACGATGTGAGGCAAGACTTTCACGGCTCTCACGCTTGTTAGGCCTGGTGGCGCGGAAGAAGGAAGGAAATAAAATTATGAAATCAGTCGACCTGAAGCTCGAAATCGTTGTTATCCCGGTGTCCGACGTTGATCGGGCGAAACACTTTTACGAAAAGGTAGGGTGGCGGCTCGATGCCGATTTCGCTGCCAGTAAGGACTTTCGCGTCATTCAGTTCACCCCGCCTGGCTCGGCCTGCTCGGTCATCTTCGGCACGAACGTGACCGCAGCGGCACCCGGTTCCGTTCAAGGCCTGTATCTAATAGTTGCCGATATCGAGGCGGCTCGAGAGGAGTTGCTCAGCCGCGGCGTCGGAATAAGCGAGGTGTTCCACGACGAAGCCGGCGTGTATACCGGTCCGGACGAACCCTATCTGTTTGGGCGCCGCCGGGTCGGCGGTCCGGATCCCGAGCATCGCAGCTATCGCTCGTTCGCCTCGTTCAA